>NZ_JBEZJZ010000106.1:0-29292 GCF_040651455.1 Streptomyces sp. NPDC048483 | reverse complement strand
CGCTGGTGCTGATGGCGTTGCTGATCAGCAGTACGGTGGTGCTGCTGGTGAGCGGGCCGAGCGAAGAATCGCTCGGGGCCCTCGGCCTACTCGTATCCGTCCCTTCAGGGCAGCTGCGCGGCGCGCTCCTCCGCCCGCGACTCGCGGCGGTTGTCGCGGAAGGTGTTCACCCTCCGGGCCGTCGCGAACAGCGGGATCATCGCGCCCATGACCACCTGCAGGGAGCAGCCGGTCCACAGCAGCAGCTGGCCGCCGGGGGCGTCCAGCGCCCAGGCCGCGAGCATGCCCATGCTGAGCACGATCCAGCTGAGCATCGCCACCGCGAGGCGGCCCCGCGGCTTGGGGTACTCGACCCGGCTCACCATCAGCCAGGCCACACCGATGATCGCCAGCAGCGTCGGCAGGAACGGCAGCTCCAGCAGCACGATGGCGACGACGGTCAGGGCGCCGAAGGGGCTCGGCATGCCCTGGAAGATGCCGTCGCGCAGCGTGACGCAGGAGAACCGGGCCAGCCGCAGGATCACCGCCAGCAGCACCACCACCGCCGCGACCACCGACACCCGCTGGTTGGCGTCCGTTCCCGAGGCGACCATGCCCCAGGTCACCACGAAGTACGCGGGCGCCAGGCCGAAGCTGATCAGGTCGGAGAGGTTGTCGAGCTCGGCCCCCATCGCCGAGGCCCGCAGCTTGCGCGCGACCAGCCCGTCGAAGAGGTCGAAGACCGACGCCATCAGCATCAGGATCACGGCCACCGCGGCGCTGTGCCGCGCCATCCCGCCGTCCTCGGTGCCCGTCAGATGCGGGATGAGGACGCCGGTGGTGGTGAAGTACACGGCCATGAAGCCGCAGATGGCGTTACCGAGGGTGAGGGTGTCCGCTATTGACAGCCGCGTGGACAGCGGCATGTCGTCCCCGTCCTCCTCGGTCTCGGGTGCCCAGCCGGCCTGTGTTTCAGGATCAATCACGGTCAAGGCGAGTCACCCCCGCGGTCGTGGCCTGGCCGACCTCGACGGCCGCCTCGACGCCCTCCGGGAGGTAGACGTCGACACGCGAGCCGAAGCGGATCAGACCGATGCGCTCGCCCTGCTCGACCTTGGTGCCCTGGGGCACGTACGGGACGATGCGGCGGGCCACCGCGCCGGCGATCTGCACCATCTCGATGTCGCCGAGCTCGGTGTCGAAGTGCCAGACAACCCGCTCGTTGTTCTCGCTCTCCTTGTTGAACGCCGGAACGAAGCCACCGGGGATGTGCTCCACGGACGTCACCGTGCCGGCCAGCGGCGCGCGGTTGACGTGGACGTTCAGCGGGCTCATGAAGATCGCGACGCGGGTGCGCCCGTCCTTCCACGGCATGATGCTCTGCACCACACCGTCGGCCGGGGAGATGACGCGGCCCTGAGCGATCTCTCGCTCGGGGTCGCGGAAGAACCACAGCATGCCCGCCGCAAGAGCGGTGGTGGGCACGGCGACGGCGGCCCAGCGTCCCGAGCGACGGGAGCGGGCCAGGCTGACCGCTGCCGTTGCCACGGTCGGGAGGAGCCACGGCGACGCTCCGCGCGCGAGGCGGACGCGACCGCGTGGTGCAGAGGATTGGCTGTGGGGCATGGATGACCTTCGTAGCGGAGGATGCCGCGTAGGGATACGGGGGACGGCGGCTTTCCGGGGATGCTATCGGGTGCGGGCGGCAACTGGCCAAGAGCCAGCGCCAATCCGTGGCCGAAGTCCGATGACGGGGTGTGATCTTCGTCTAGACGAAAACGCCCCAATCGGGACGTTCACCCCTGGATTCGGTACTCCTCCAGTAGCCGGCGACCAATGATCATTTTCTGGATCTCGGCGGTACCTTCACCGATCAGGAGCATCGGGGCCTCGCGGTAGAGACGCTCGATCTCGTACTCCTTGGAGAAGCCGTACCCGCCATGGATACGGAAAGCGTCCTCGACCACCTCCTTGCAGTACTCGGAGGCCAGGTACTTCGCCATGCCCGCTTCGAGGTCGTTTCGCTGGCCGGAGTCCTTTTTGCGAGCGGCGTTAACCATCATTGCATGGGCCGCTTCGACCTTTGTCGCCATTTCGGCCAGTTTGAACTGGATGGCCTGATGCTGGGCGATCGGCTTGCCGAAGGTCTGGCGCTGCTGTGCGTACGAAACACCCAGCTCGAAGGCGCGCTGGGCGACACCGCAGCCACGCGCGGCGACATTCACCCGGCCGACCTCGACGCCGTCCATCATGTGATAGAAGCCACGTCCGGTCTGGCCGCCGAGCACGCGGTCGGCCGGGATGCGCAGGCCGTCCATGATCAGCTCGGTGGTGTCGACGCCCTTGTAGCCCATCTTGTCGATCTTGCCCGGAATGGTGAGTCCGGGGCGGACCTCGCCGAAGCCCGCCTCCTTCTCCACCAGGAAGGTCGTCATCGACTTGTGCGGCGCGGTGCCCTCGGGGTGGCCCTCGTCCGTCTTGCACAGCACCGCCACGAGCGTGGACGAACCGCCATTGGTCAGCCACATCTTCTGGCCGTTGAGGACGTAAGCGTCGCCGTCCCGCACGCCCTTGGAGGAGATGGCCGAGACGTCCGAGCCCAGCGCCGGCTCCGACATCGAGAAGGCGCCCCGGATTTCACCGGCCGCCATCTTCGGCAGGAAATAGTCCTTCTGCTCCTGCGTGCCGTGCTGCTTGAGCATGTACGCCACGATGAAGTGGGTGTTGATGATGCCCGAGACGCTCATCCAGCCGCGGGCGATTTCCTCGACGGTGAGTGCGTAAGTGAGAAGGGACTCACCGAGCCCGCCGTACTCCTCGGGGATCATCAGGCCGAAGACGCCGAGTTCCTTCAGGCCCTCGACGATCTGCGCCGGGTATTCGTCGCGGTGTTCCAGCTCCGTGGCGACCGGCAGGATCTCCTTGTCCACGAAGTCGCGGACGGTCGAGAGAATTTCCCGCTGAATGTCGGTCAGACCCTCGGTCTGCGCAAGACGGCTCATGACGACTACTTCTCCTTCTTGGCCGGCGGGGCCTTGAGCTCCGGGCGGCCGGGCTGTTCGCCGCCGCGCTCCTTGATGTACGTGGCCGTGGGGACCATCACCTTGCGGCGGAAGATGCAGACCAGCGTGCCGTCCTGCTTGTAGCCCTTGGTCTCGACATACACAATGCCGCGGTCCGACTTCGACTTCGACGGCGTCTTGTCGAGCACGGTCGTCTCGCCGTAAATGGTGTCGCCGTGGAAGGTCGGCGCCACATGCTTCAGCGACTCGATCTCCAGATTGGCGATCGCCTTTCCGGAGACATCCGGCACCGACATGCCCAGCAGCAGCGAGTAGATGTAGTTACCGACGACGACGTTCTTACCGAAGTCGGTGGTCTGCTCCGCGTAGTTGCTGTCCATGTGCAGCGGGTGATGATTCATCGTGAGCAGACAGAAGAGGTGGTCGTCGTATTCGGTGACGGTTTTCCCCGGCCAGTGCTTGTACACATCGCCGATGGTGAACTCTTCATAGGTACGGCCGAACTGCATCGCGCTTACGCCTCCGGGGCTTCGAACTTCGAGGTACGGGTCATGCCGGCGGCCCGGCCCTTGCCGGCAATCACCAGCGCCATCTTCCGGCTCGCCTCATCGATCATCTCGTCGCCAAGCATCGCCGAACCCTTCTTGCCGCCCGCCTCCGAGGTGCACCACTCGTACGCGTCGAGGATCAGCTCCGCGTGGTCGTAGTCCTCCTGCGAGGGCGAGAAAACCTCGTTGGCGGCATCGACCTGACCCGGGTGCAGCACCCACTTGCCGTCGAAGCCGAGGGCCGCCGCGCGCCCGGCGACCTCGCGGTAGCCGTCAACGTTCTTGATCTGGAGGTAGGGACCGTCGATGGCCTGGAGGTCGTGCGTACGGGCCGCCATCAGGATCCGCATGAGGATGTAGTGGTAGGCATCCGCCGGGTAGCCGGGCGGCTGCTCGCCGACCACCAGGGACTTCATGTTGATGGACGCCATGAAGTCGGCCGGGCCGAAGATGATGGTCTCCAGGCGCGGCGAGGCACCGGCGATGTCATCGACGTTCACCAGGCCCTTGGCGTTCTCGATCTGCGCCTCGATGCCGATCTTGCCGACCTCGAAGCCCATGGTCTTCTCGATCTGGGTCAGCAGGAGGTCGAGGGCGACGATCTGCTGGGCGTCCTGCACCTTCGGCAGCATGATGCAGTCGAGGTTGGGGCCCGCGCCCTCGACGACCGTGATGACGTCCCGGTACGTCCAGTGCGTCGTCCAGTCGTTGACCCGCACGACCCGCGTCTTGCCGGTCCAGTCGCCGTTGTTCAGCGCGTCGACGATGGTGTGCCGGGCGCCCTCCTTGGCGAGCGGCGCGCAGGCGTCCTCCAGGTCCAGGAAGACCTGGTCGGCCGGCAGGCTCTGGGCCTTCTCCAGGAAGCGGGGGTTGCTGCCGGGGACCGCCAGGCACGAGCGGCGGGGCCGCAGACGGTTCACCTGGGTCATGCGGGGACCTCCAGAGGGTCGAGCTGGTTCGCTTTCCGGATCTCGTCGACGATGCGGCCGATGATCTCCGTGATACCGAAGTCCTTGGGTGTGAAGACGGCCGCCACTCCGGCTTCCCGGAGCGCGGTGGCATCGGCGGAGGGGATGATTCCGCCGACGATGACGGGCATGTCGTCCACGCCGGTACGGCGCAGCCGGGCCAGTACGTCCGGCACCAGCTCGGCATGCGAACCGGAGAGGATCGACAGCCCCACGCAGTGCACGTCCTCGGCGACGGCCGCCGAGACTATCTGCTCCGGGGTCAGCCGGATGCCCTGGTAGACCACCTCGAAGCCGGCATCGCGGGCCCGTACGGCGATCTGCTCGGCGCCGTTGCTGTGCCCGTCCAGGCCGGGCTTGCCGACCAGCAGGCGCAGCTTGCCGCTGCCGAGGTCGGCCGCCGTCTTGGCGACCTTGTCGCGGACCAGCGCGAGCGGGGTGCCCGCCTCGGCCGCGACGGCGAGCGGCGCACCGGAGACGCCCGTGGGAGCGCGGAACTCGCCGAACACATCCCGCAGCGCCCAGGCCCACTCACCGGTCGTCACACCGGCGCGCACGCACTCCAGGGTGGCCGCGAAGAGGTTGCCGTCGCCCGCCGCGGTCTTCTTCAAGGCCGACAGCGTCTCCTGTGCGCGCCCCTCGTCCCGGTTGTCCCGCCAGTCGTGCAGCGCCTGGACGACCCGCGCCTCGTTGGCCGGATCGACGGTCATGATGGCGGTGTCCAGATCCGCGGTGAGCGGATTGGGCTCGCTGGTCTCGAAGCAGTTGACGCCGATGATCTTCTCTTCGCCGGCCTCGATCCGGGCCCGCCGCTCGGCGTGCGAGGAGACCAGCTGCGACTTGAGGTAGCCGGACTCGACGGCCGCCATCGCGCCGCCCATCTGCTGGATCCGTTCGATCTCGGCCAGGCACTCGTCCACCAGGGAGTCCACCTTGGCCTCGATCACATGCGATCCGGCGAAGATGTCCTCGTACTCCAGCAGGTCGCTCTCATGCGCCAGGACCTGCTGGATCCGCAGCGACCACTGCTGGTCCCAGGGTCGCGGCAGCCCCAACGCCTCGTTCCAGGCGGGGAGTTGGACGGCGCGGGCGCGCGCGTCCTTCGACAGGGTCACCGCCAGCATCTCCAGCACGATCCGCTGGACATTGTTCTCCGGCTGCGCCTCGGTCAGACCCAGCGAGTTGACCTGGACGCCGTAGCGGAAGCGGCGCTGCTTGGCGTTCTCGATCCCGTACCGCTCCCGGGTGATCTTGTCCCAGATGCGGCCGAAGGCGCGCATCTTGCACATCTCCTCGACGAACCGGACGCCGGCATTCACGAAGAACGAGATGCGGGCCACGACATCGCCGAACTTCTCCTCCGGCACCTGCCCGGAGTCGCGCACCGCGTCCAGCACCGCGATGGCGGTGGACATGGCGTACGCGATCTCCTGGACGGGCGTGGCCCCGGCCTCCTGCAGGTGGTAGCTGCAGATGTTGATCGGGTTCCACTTGGGGATGTTGGCCACCGTGTACGTGATCATGTCGGTGGTCAGCCGCAGTGAAGGCCCCGGCGGGAAGACATGCGTCCCGCGCGAGAGGTATTCCTTCACGATGTCGTTCTGCGTCGTCCCCGCCAGCTTGGTGATGTCGGCGCCCTGCTCCTCGGCCACCACCTGGTACATCGCCAGCAGCCACATGGCCGTCGCGTTGATGGTCATCGAGGTGTTCATCTGATCCAGCGGGATGTCCTGGAACAGCCGCCGCATATCACCGAGATGGGACACCGGGACCCCGACCCGGCCGACCTCGCCACGGGCGAGGATGTGGTCGGGGTCATAACCGGTCTGCGTCGGGAGGTCGAACGCGACCGACAAGCCGGTCTGACCCTTGGCGAGGTTGCGCCGGTACAGCTCATTGGACGCCTCGGCGGTGGAGTGGCCGGCGTACGTCCGCATCAGCCACGGACGATCCTTCTGACGCTCAGTCATGTGTGACCCGTATCTTCGTGGTACGAACGCCTCAGGCGTTCGGCTGCTTCAGACGTTCCGACTGCGCTTGTCGGTCCGCCCCGCTTACGCGTTGCGGAACCGGTTGATGGCGTCGAGGTGCTTGGCGCGCATTTCCTCGTCGCGCACGCCCATCCCCTCCTCGGGCGCGAGTGCCAGCACGCCGACCTTGCCCTGGTGCAGATTGCGGTGCACGTCGTACGCCGCCTGCCCGGTCTCCTCGAGGGTGTACGTCTTGGACAGCGTGGGGTGGATCTTGCCCTTGGCGATCAGCCGGTTGGCCTCCCATGCCTCGCGGTAGTTCGCGAAGTGCGAGCCCACGATCCGCTTGAGCGACATCCACAGGTAGCGGTTGTCGTACTCGTGGTTGTAGCCGGAGGTGGAGGCGCAGGTGACGATGGTGCCGCCCTTGCGGGTGACGTACACGGACGCGCCGAACGTCTCGCGGCCGGGGTGCTCGAAGACGATGTCGACGTCCTCGCCGCCGGTCAGCTCACGGATCCGCTTGCCGAAGCGCTTCCACTCGCGCGGGTCCTGGTTGTGCTCGTCCTTCCAGAACTTGTAGCCCTCGGCGCTGCGGTCGATGATCGCCTCGGCGCCCATCTTCCGGCAGATCTCCGCCTTCTGCTCGCTGGAGACCACACAGATCGGATTGGCGCCGCCGGCCAGCGCGAACTGCGTCGCGTACGAGCCCAGGCCGCCGCTCGCGCCCCAGATCAGGACGTTGTCGCCCTGCTTCATGCCGGCGCCGTTCTGCGAGACCAGCTGGCGGTACGCGGTCGAGTTGACCAGACCGGGCGCCGCCGCCTCCTCCCAGCTCAGGTGCTTGGGCTTGGGCATCAGCTGGTTGGACTTGACCAGTGCGATCTCGGCCAGGCCGCCGAAGTTGGTCTCGAAGCCCCAGATGCGCTGCTCGGGGTCGAGCATGGTGTCGTTGTGGCCGTCGGAGGACTCCAGCTCGACGGACAGACAGTGCGCGACGACCTCGTCGCCGGGGCCCCAGGCGTTGACACCGGGACCGGTACGCAGGACGACGCCGGCCAGGTCGGAGCCGATGACGTGGTACGGCAGGTCGTGGCGCTTGGTGAGCGGCGAGAGGCGGCCGTAGCGCTCCAGGAACCCGAACGTCGACACGGGCTCGAAGATCGAGGTCCAGACGGAGTTGTAGTTCACGGAGGAGGCCATCACGGCCACCAGGGCCTCACCGGGCCCCAGATCGGGCACCGGCACGTCCTCGACGTGCAGCGACTTGCGCGGGTCCTTCTCCTTGCTGGGGACGCCGGCGAACATCTCGGCCTCGTCCTTGTGCACGGTCACCGCGCGGTAGGACTCGGGGATGGTCAGCGCGGCGAAGTCGTCGCGGGTGGTGTCGGGCGCGAGGATCGCGTCCAGGATTTCGTTCACGGGATGCCTCCGGCGAAGCACGTGGGAAACGGCTTGAGGGAACGTCGGGGGTGGTGCGGGGGTTGTGCCGTCGGTTCGGCCGGTGTGGCTTCAGCGCTTGGTGGGCGCAGGTGTGATGCCTGTGACGCAGGCGTCCGGGCGGGCAGCCGCGAAGGGCTACTGGGACAGCCGATGCGCGGGGTGTGCTGCGCACCGGTCGACCGGACACTTCCAACGTATGACACCGCGTGCCATCTGACAAGACACTGAGTGCCATGATTTTCTCGGTTGAGTGGCACGGGGTTCAGATGAGCGAGATGAGCGATGATCGTTCACAAGCCGGGCCGGATGCGCGCGGAAAAGCGCGCGGAAAAGCGCACGCAAAAGGACGGCACCCGGTCGCTCTCACCCGGTGCCGCCCTGGCCGTTCTGAGGGGCCGCAGCCCCGCCCCCTCAGCGCTTCTTCAGCGCCCGCTCAATGGTCCGCATGACCTCGTCCAGCGGCGCATCCGTACGGGCCACCGCAACCAGCACCTCGCCCTCCCGCGAAACCTTCGCCGGCGGCGCGGTCTCCCCGGTGGCGATACGGCCCGCCCCGATGCCCGTGCCGAACGTCTCGCGGACGATCTCGAAGGCGTGGTCGAGCTGGGTCTCCACGTCGCCCTCCGCGCCCGCGCGCAGCCAGCGCCGCAGGACGTGGTTGTGCGCAGTGACCACGGCCGACGCGGCGACCTCGGCGAGCAGGGGGTCGTCGTCGCCCTCGCGGTGTGCGCCCTCGTCGAAGTGGCCGAGGAGGTAGCGGGTGAAGAGGCGTTCGTAGCGGGCGACCGAGGCGATTTCGGCCTCGCGGAGCGTGGGGACCTCGCGGGTCAGGCGGTAGCGGGCCACGGAGACGGCAGGGGCCGCCGCGTACATCCGCATGACCTCCTTGATGCCGCGGCAGACCGTATCGAGGGGGTTCTCGTGCGGCGGGGCGGCGTCGAGGACGGCCTCGGCGCGCACGAGGGTGTCGTCGTGGTCGGGGAAGATCGCCTCTTCCTTGGAGCGGAAGTGGCGGAAGAAGGTGCGGCGGGCGACCCCGGCGGCGGCCGCGATCTCGTCGACCGTGGTCGCCTCGTAGCCCTTGGTCGCGAACAGCTCCATGGCCGCGGCCGACAGTTCGCGGCGCATTTTGAGCCGCTGAGCGGCCGCGCGGCGGGCGCCGGGGGTGCTGGTGTCGGTGGCGTCGGAGGTCGGCGTACGAGCGGGCTGGGACATGTGGGGACGGTACTGCATATTTACTCGGCCTGTGGCATCAGGTACCGGCTGCGCCCCCGTGACCTGGGGCGGACCGCCGGCCCGAGGGTCCAGCAGTCCGCCCCACGTGCCCCCGGCGCGCGGCCGGGGGTGTCCCCTCCCGTCAGCGCTTGGCGTACTCACGGAAGCCGCGGCCGGTCTTGCGGCCGAGGCAGCCCGCCGCGACGAGGTGCTCCAGCAGCGGCGCCGGGGCGAGCCCGGGGTCGCGGAACTCGGCGTGCAGCACCTTCTCGATGGCCAGGGAGACGTCCAGGCCGACGACGTCGAGGAGTTCGAAGGGACCCATCGGGTAGCCGCCGCCGAGCTTCATGGCGGCGTCGATGTCGTCCAGGGTCGCGTAGTGCTCCTGGACCATCTTGATCGCGTTGTTCAGGTACGGGAAGAGCAGCGCGTTGACGATGAAACCGGCGCGGTCGCCGCAGTCCACGGGGTGCTTGCGGACCTTGGTGCAGACGGCGCGGACCGTGGCGTGGACGTCGTCGGCGGTCAGCACCGTACGGACGATCTCGACCAGCTTCATGGCCGGTGCCGGGTTGAAGAAGTGCATGCCGATGACGTCCTGCGGGCGGGACGTGGCGCGGGCGCAGGCCACCACCGGCAGGGACGAGGTCGTCGTGGCCAGGACGGCGCCCGGCTTGCAGACCTTGTCCAGGGTGGCGAAGAGCTGCTGCTTGATCTCGAGGTCCTCGGCCACCGCCTCGACGGCGAGATCGACGTTCGCGAAGGCGTCGAGGGAGCCGGCCGGGGTGATCGCAGCCAGCGCGGCATCGCGCGCCTCGGCGGTCAGCCGGCCCTTGTCCACGGAGCGGCCCAGCGACTTGGTGATCCGCGCCTTGGCCTTCTCCGCCTTCTCCAGGCTGCGGGCGGCCAGGACGACCTCGAAGCCCGCCTTCGCGAAGACCTCGGCGATACCGCTCGCCATGGTGCCGGAGCCGGCGACGCCGACGGAGCGGACCGTACGGCCCGACCCCTGGTCACCGCCGGTCGCGGGGCTCTCCGCGTCCGGCACGACCGTGGCGCTGCCGGGCGCCTCGTACGTGTAGAAACCGCGGCCCGCCTTACGGCCGGTCAGCCCGGCCTCGGCCAGCTGGCCCAGGATCGGGGCGGGGGCATGCAGCCGGTCGTGGGACTCGGCGTACATCGCCTCCAGGACCGTACGGGCGGTGTCCACGCCGATCAGGTCGAGCAGGGCGAGCGGGCCCATCGGCAGGCCGCAGCCGAGCCGCATCGCGGCGTCGATGTCCTCGCGGGTGGCGTACTTGGACTCGTACATCGCGGCGGCCTGGTTGAGGTAGCCGAAGAGCAGGCCGTCGGCGACGAAGCCGGGGCGGTCGCCCACGGCGATGGGGTCCTTGCCCAGGTCGCGGGCGAGCTGGGTGACGGCGGCGACCGCGGTCGGCGCGGTGAGCACCGAGGAGACCACCTCGACCAGCTTCATGGCCGGCGCGGGGTTGAAGAAGTGGACGCCGAGCACCCGCTCGGGGCGCTGCGAGTCGGCGGCCAGCCGGGTCACGGACAGCGCGTTGGTGCCGGTGGCCAGGATGGTGTCCGGGCGGACGATGGTGTCCAGCTCGGCGAAGACCTGCCGCTTGAGCTCGTAGTTCTCCGGCACCACCTCGATGACGAGGTCGGCATCCGCGGCGGCCTGGAGGTCGGAGAAGGTACGGAACCGGGCAAGGGCGTCCGCGCGCTCCCGCTCGGTGATCCGCTCGCGCTGCACGGCGCGGGCGGTGGCGGCCTCGAGGGCGGCGACGGCGTTCCGGGCCGCGGCCTCGTCGGTGTCGATACCGATGACCTCGCGGCCGGCCCGGGTCAGCACCTCGGCGATACCGGTGCCCATGGTGCCGAGGCCGACGACGGCCACGGTGGAGAGGGACAGAGGGGAAATGTCGGTTGAGGGATCAGGGGTGGACTGAGGGCCCATCGCGAGACTCCAGAGGGTGTTCCCCTGAGGGCAGGGGAGAAGTGACGACTGAGGGGTGTCCGCGCGGCCGCGTCCGTAGGCAGTACGCAGCGGCTTGAGCGAGGCGGCGGGTGAGCCGCGGAAAGCCGCAGAGCTACGGGAGCGCCGGCGGTGAGGGAGTCGCGGCGGGCCTGTCCCGGGCCGTGCCGTGTGCTCCTGAAAGGTGTCGTGCTGGGTGCGGTGCCGAACCGACTTCACTTGCTGGCGGCTGCGTCACCGGCCGCCCGAGCAGGGGTGCTGCTCGTTCCAGCAGGTTAACCGGTGGGTAACCGGAGCGCCAGGGGTAGTGCGGGTCATTAGGCTGTGGCGCAGGCCACGTCGTGGGAACCGGGGCGGCCCGGCGGGAGGGGAGCGACAAATGGAAGAGCAATTCCACGAGTTGACGGACCGGGTGCGGACCGAGCTCCGCTCCCCACAGGATCTGGTCGCCTACGAGCGACTGCTCGGACTGGCCCGGAAGAACACCCCGGCCGGCCGCGAGGAGCTGGCCCGGATACTGGTCGCGGTCGAGCGCCCCCTGTGGGCCCGGGAGATCGCGGCCTTCACCCTCGGCTGCGCCGGCGACAAGCGCGCCTTCGAGACCTTGGTACTGCTGCTGAACTACCGCGAACCGGTCCGCTGCGCCACGGCCGCACACGCCCTGGGCCGCCTGAACGACCCGCGCACCGCCCGCGCCGCGGCCGCCCTCGCCACCAACCCCCTGCGCACCGCCTACGCCCTGCACCCCGTCCGGCTCCTGGCCGAACTCCGCGCCCCGCAGTCCGTACCGGCCCTGATCGCCACCCTGGAGCGGCTGCTCACCCCGCACAACCCCTACTGGCGGGTGGCCCTGGCCTGCGTCGAGGGCCTGGGCGCCCTGGGCGACCGCCGCGCGGTTCCCACGCTCACCGCCGCCACCGCGCACCCCCGGCTGGCGGCGGCCGCGGCGGCGTCGCTGGCGCGGCTGGGGATCCATGAGGACGGCGATCGCCGGCCCCGGGCTTGACCTTGACGCCGGGGGCAGGGTTCGAGACTCCCGGCATGAACGACGAACAGCTCGCCACGGCACACACTGCACCCACGGAACACCCGGCACCCACAGCACCCACAGCACCCACGGCAAACACCGAAAGCACCACGCAGTACTCCCGGGTCGTGATCGTCACCGGCGCCGGTACGGGAATCGGCCGCGCCACCGCCCGCGCCTTCGCGGCCGAGGGGGCGCGGGTGGTGGCGGTCGGGCGGCGGAGCGGGCCGCTGGAGGAGACGGCGCGCGAGTGTGCCGAGGGCGGCGCGATCGTGCCGTATGCCGCCGATGTCACCGAGGGCGGGGCGCCGGAGGACATCGTGCGGTACGCGGTCGCCACGTACGGCCGGCTGGATGTGCTGGTCAACAACGCGGCGATGGTAGGCAGCGGCGAACTCGGCGGCTACACACGGGAGTTGATGGATCCATTGTTGGCGACCAACCTCGTTGCGCCGGTGCTGCTGACCCAGGCGGCAGTGCCGCATCTGGAGCGGACCGGCGGGGTGGTGGTGAACCTCAGCACCTCGGTCGGGCAGCGCGGCTGGCCCGGCAATGCGGTGTACGCCGCGACCAAGACGGCGCTCGAACTGCTCACCCGTAGCTGGGCGGTGGAGCTCGCACCGCGCGGGATACGTGTCGTCGCCGTCGCGCCCGGCGCGATCGAGACCCCGATCGCGCACCACCAGGGCTGGTCCCCGGAGCGGCGGAAGGCCGTCCGGGAGTGGCAGATCGCGCACACGCCGATGGGGCGGGTCGGGCGGCCCGAGGAGGTGGCCTGGGCGATCACCGGGCTGGCCGCGCCGTCCGCCTCCTTCGTGACGGGTGTCGTCCTGCCGGTCGACGGGGGAGCGGTGGTCGGCTGACCGGGTCCGGACCGTGGCCCGCCGCCCTGATAGAAACGGCGGGGAGGTGGTCCGGTGCGGATCGGGGAACTGGCGCGGCTGACGGGGGCGTCGCCGCGCGCGCTGCGCAACTATGAGTGCGAGGGGCTGATCGGCTCGGAGCGGGCGGCGAACGGCTATCGCGAGTACGACGCGCAGGCGGCCGTACGGGTCCGCAACATCCTCCACCTGCTGGCGGCCGGGCTCACGCTCGCCGACGTACGGTGCTTCACGCACTGCCTGGACGGCGATATGACCACCGCGCCGCCCTCGCCCGAGGGACTGCGGATCGCCCGCGAGCGGCTCGCCGTCATCGACGGGCGGATCGCCGCCCAGACGGCGGCCCGCGACCGCCTGGCGCGCGCCCTGGCGGCCGCGCCGGATGACCCCGGCGCGGTACCGGGCGAGGCTCACAGCAGCGTCAACTGCGTGGGCTCGGACGGCTGATCGCGCGACGGGGCCGGTTCCGCGACGTTGCGGTGCTCGCCGGCGCGGTACGGGCCGATGCCGTACTCCCCGGCGAGTTCGTGGACCTGGCGGGTGATGCGGCGCTGGTACCACGTGGGGGCGTACGAGCCGCCGGCGTACATCCGCTCGTAGCGCCGCACGAGATGCGGGTGGTGCTCGCCGAGCCACGCCATGAACCACTCGCGGGCGCCGGGCCGCAGATGCAGGACGAGCGGGGTGACCGACCCGGCGCCGGCCTCGGCGATGGCGCGGACCGTTGCCCGTAGCTGGTCGGGGGCGTCGCCCAGGAACGGGATCACCGGCGCCATCAGGACACCGCACGCAATGCCGTGCGCGGTGAGCGTCCGCACCACGTCCAGGCGGCGCTCGGGCGCGGGCGTGCCCGGCTCGACGGTGCGCCACAACTCGCGGTCCAAGAACCCGACGGAGACGGATATCCCGACGTCGGTGACCTCGGCGGCCTGGCGCAGCAGCTCCAGGTCGCGCAGGATCAGCGTGCCCTTGGTGAGGATGGAGAACGGGTTGGCGTGGTCGCGCAGCGCCGCGATGATGCCCGGCATCAAGCCGTACCGTCCCTCCGCCCTCTGATAGCAGTCCACATTCGTCCCCATGGCTATGTGGTCGCCGCGCCAGCGCCGGGCGGTCAGCTCGCGGCGCAGCAGGTCGGGGGCGTTGACCTTGACCACGATCTGGGAGTCGAAGCCGAGCCCCGTGTCGAGGTCCAGATAGCTGTGGGTCTTGCGCGCGAAGCAGTAGACGCAGGCGTGGCTGCAGCCGCGGTACGGGTTCACGGTCCATTCGAACGGCATCCGGGAGGCGCCCGGTACGCGGTTCACGATCGAGCGGGCGCGCACTTCATGGAAGGTGATGCCACGGAATTCGGGGGTGTCGATCGTCCGGCTGACGACGTCCGTACCGAACAGCGCGGCAGGGCTGTCGCCCAGATTGTCCCAGCGCATCGGGCCTCCTTCAGGGTCCGGTCGAGCCCCCGGAATCGATAATAGAACACATGTTCCCTTCTTTGCTGTCACCCCGGATTTTGGGCGTGCCGCCCAGTGGTGGTTGGCTTGGCGGCGCATCGCAGGACCGGCAGCCGACTACTGGAGGAAGACACACATGGGTCAGGTCGAGGCCACCACGCAGCGCGAGATCGCGGCGGACCCGGAGGACGTGTTCGACGCGCTCGCCGACTACAGCGGCACGCGCCAGAAGCTGCTGACCGAGCACTTCAGCGAGTACGAGGTCCGCGAGGGCGGCGACGGCAAGGGCACCCTCGTCCACTGGAAGCTGCAGGCCACCAGCAAGCGCGTGCGCGACTGTCTGCTGGAGGTCGACGAGCCCACCGACGGGCAGCTCGTCGAGAAGGACCGCAACTCCTCCATGGTGACCACCTGGGTCGTCACCCCGGCCGGCGAGGAGCGTGCCCAGGTCGTCGTCACCACCACCTGGCAGGGTGCCGGCGGTGTCGGCGGCTTCTTCGAGCGGACCTTCGCCCCCAAGGGCCTCGGCCGGATCTACGACGCGATTCTCGCCAACCTCGCCCAGGAGATGGAGAAGTAGCCCCGTCACCGGTTCGGGTGGTTTCCGCAGTGCCGCGGTGTCCGGCCTTCCAGGCCGTCGTCGTGCGGAAACCCCTGATGGGGGCCCAATGGGTGCCCCGCGCAACGTAGTTGACGCCCCCTCCCGCCCCGCACGCCCCGTTTCGTCGTACTTGTTCGCGGTTGTCGCCCAATGCGAGAAATGGGCGGTGGTGCAGGTGTGACGAGGGAGGCAGTACGTGGGCGGGACCACCCTGACGAAGCGGGGCGAACGGGACGGGGCAACGGCGCCGCCTGCCGCCGGTCCGGAGGACGTCGCGGGCGCCCCGCCCGGCCCCGGCCGCAGGCGGCTGGTCTTCGCCGGCCTGCTCCTGACGCTGCTGCTCGCGGCCCTCGGCCAGACCGTCATCGCCACCGCGCTCCCCGAGATCGTCGGCGAGCTGCACGGCCTGCCGAAGATGTCCTGGGTGGTCACGGCCTACCTGCTCGCCTCGGCCATCGGCATGCCGCTGCACGGCCGGCTCGGCGACCTCTTCGGCCGCAAGTCCGTCCTCCTCCTCGCGATCCTGGTCTTCGCCGCCGGCTCGGCGCTGTCCGGCCGGTCGCACTCCCTGGACGAACTGATCGCCTTCCGCGCCCTCCAGGGCCTCGGCGGCGGCGGCCTCCTGATCGGCGTATCGGCGGTCATGGCCGATGTCGTACCGCCCCGCACCCGCGGCCGCCGCCTGGGCCTGGCCGGTGCGGTCTGCGCGCTCGGCGCCATGGCCGGACCGCCGATCGGCGGCCTCCTCGCCGATCACGCCTCCTGGCGCTGGTGCTTCTACGCCAACGTCCCCTGCGGCGTGCTCGCGTTCCTCGTCCTCGCCTTCGCCCTCAAGCTCCCCAGGCGTCCGGCCCGCCCCAGACTGGACATCGCCGGCGCCCTGCTGCTCGCCGCCTTCGCCACCTGCGTGGTGCTGCTGGCCGGCTGGGGCGGTACCGAGTACGCCTGGGACTCGCGCACCGTCCTCGGGCTCGGCGCCGGCGCCCTTGGCACCGCCCTGCTCTTCCTCGCCGTCGAGTACTTCGCCACCGAACCGATCGTCCCGTTCCGGCTGTTCCGCAACGCCGTCTTCAGCATCACGGGTCTCGTCGGCGCGGTCGTCGGTATCGCGCTCTTCGGCGCCGCCGGCTATCTGCCCACCTTCCTGCAGATGGTGAACGGCGCCACCGCCACCGCATCCGGACTGCTGATGCTGCCCCTGATGGGCGGCATCGCCCTCGCCACCTTCGTCTCCGGCCGGATCGTCCGCCGTACCGGCCACTACAAGATCTTCCCGATCCTGGGGTGCGCGGTGGCCGCGGCGGGCATGTGGCTGCTGTCCGGGATGACGAAGGACACCCCGCGCGGCGACTACAGCCTCTGGACGGGCATTCTCGGCCTCGGCCTCGGCCTCGTCATGCCGGTGCTGGTGCACGCCGTACAGGCCTCCGTACGCCACCGGGACCTCGGTACCGCAACCGCCGCCTCCGTCCGGCAGCTCGGCGGCTGCATCGGCGCCGGCCTCTTCGGCACCCTCTTCGCCAACCGCCTCGCCGCCCAACTCGCCCATGAAGTCCCCAGGTCGGCGCACCTGTCCGACCCGGACTCCCTCACCCCGCAGCTGGTGCGCACCCTGCCCGCCGGACTGCGGGACGGCTATATCGCCGCGTACGCGAACGCCATGCCGGGGATCTTCCGCTACCTCGTGCCGGTGCTCGTCGTGGGTTTCCTGCTCGCCATCTTCCTGAAAGAGAAACCACTGGTGTCCCACACCTCTCATGCATCGCAGGCCCCCCAGACCCCGCACACGCCGTACGGCAGCGGCGAGGACCCCTCGACGAGCGTTCCCAGGGCGCGCTCCGCCCTGAACGGCTACGCCCCCACGGCCGGTTACCCCGCCACCTCGGCCGGCGTCCCGGTGTGCGGCACGGTCCAGCACCACGACGGCACCATCGTTCCGCGCGCCGCGCTCACCCTCATCGACGTCGCCGGACGGCAGATCGGCCGCGGCGCCACCGGCGAGGACGGACGGTACGCGCTGAGCACCCCCGGCACCGGCTCCTACGTCCTGATCGCGGCCGCGGGCGGACACCAGCCACAGGCCGTCACCGTCACGGTGGGCGAGCGCCCGGTGGAACTGGATGTGGTACTCGGCGGCGCGGGCCGCCTCGCGGGCACCGTGACCACCGGCGACGGCACACCCGTACGCGACGCCATGGTCACCCTCACCGATGTGCGCGGCGAGGTCGTCGCCACCACCCGCAGCGGCCGCGAAGGCGGCTATGTCATCGGAGAGCTGGTGGCCGGCGAATACACCCTCGCCTCCAGCGCCCCCGCCTTCCGGCCCGCCGCGCTGCCCGTCACCGTCCACGCCTCCCGCGAGACCCGCCAGGACGTCGAACTTGCGGGCGGCGCGGTGCTCCGCGGGACCGTACGGGCCGGTGGCGGACGCCCGGTGGAGGACGCGCGGGTGACCCTGCTGGACGCGGCCGGCAACGTCGTCGACACGGCGACAACGGGACCCGACGGGCTGTTCCGCTTCGTCGATCTCTCGGCCGGTGAGTACACCGTGATCGCCGCCGGATACCCGCCGGTGGCCACCGTCCTGCAGGTGGCAGGCGGCGGACGCACCGAACGCGACCTCCAGTTGGGCCACGAGGACTGAGCTCGCCGCCTCTGCGTGCGCGGGCGCACCACCTCTTGGCGGAATGCCGCCCACCGCATCGCGCGCGGGCCGTACGGCGGTTGTGGTGGTGCAAGATCGGTGTACGAAGGAGCAACCGCCCACGGAGCGTGTTCCGTCGCACGGCGAGCACGGCGAGCACGGCGATCACAGCGAAGACACGACAGGCCCGGCAGACACGGCAGACACGGCCGGTCCCGCGCCCCGGGACCCTGCACCCGGCCGGATTCCGCTTGCGGTTGTCGTGGCGGGCGAGGGCGGCCGGATCTCCCACTGGAGCAGAGGCGCACGCAGACTCTTCGGGCCCGCCCGCGAGGAGGCGGTGGGCGCCCTCGCCATCGATCTGATGCCGGTCACCGGCGCGCTCGGCGCCAGGGAGTGGGACGTGAACGGCCCCGATCTGGGGGCTCGCTGGGCGGGCGGCACCTCATGCCCTGGCCCGGTCGCACCAGGGAGGGACTCGTTAGAGTTCCGCCCAGCCGATCGCCGTGTCACCGCAGGCCACCGAGGAGAGCTCCTGATGACGTTCCGGCAGCACATGAGGGAGGCGACCGCGCGCGCCCTGGCGGAGTTTCCCGAAGAGCTGACGTCCGAGATCTACGCCGTCACATTCCGGATCGACAGCGTCGACCAGGACCCCCGCTTCCCCTACCTGGCGATCGGCTACAACACCGACAGCGAGGTGGCCCGGCTGCTGGCGGAGCCGGGCCCGCCCGAGCCATGGGAGGCGCGCTGGAACTACGCCTATTTCCCGCCGTCGGGGCTGGAGGGGGTCCGCATCGCCGGCCACGACCGCGAACACGACGTGGCAGGCGCAGAGTTGCACCGGCGCGAGGCGATGGCGCACGGCCTCTGGTACGAGGACGAGGACGGGCTCCCCGAAGAGGCGCAGGACGAGCGGGGCGAACGCCTCGACGAGCAGTTCCACGAGCTCTGCGTCGATCTGGCGCGACAGCTCCACGCGGACGGCCGGATCGCCGCCGCCCTGGGCCGGCCGCTGCCCGTGGTGCTCTACGACATGTTCCAGCCCGACGAGATGTTCACCCTGACCAGAGCCGCCAACCCGGCAGAGCTGGTTGCGGAGTTCCTGACGGAGGATCCGGACGCCGCCTAGCCGCAGGCACCCGCCCCGAACCGCAGCCGCGTGATCAGCGGCCGGTCCCCACGCAGCAGCGGTACGGCCGCGGCGCGCGGTGCGAGGAAGCCGAGGAGGCCGCGGCCGGCGGGGAGGGGGACGTCGGTCACCTCGGCGATGGCCGGGTGGGCGGTGCGCAGGTGCTTCCGCTCGGCCGCGTTCATGCCCCAGGGCATCGGCGGCAGGCGGTGGCCGCCCGGTCCCCGTACCCCGTCGCGGGAGCGGGCGCTGAAGCGCCGGGACACCGTGTCGAACACCATCGTGCCGCCCGGAAATGCCGCCGCGCAGGCGTCGATCAGCCCATGCGCCTGGGCGGGCTGCAGATACATCAGCAGACCCTGGGCGGTCACCAGCACCCCGCGCGAGGCATCGATGCCCGCCATCCAGCGGCGCTCACGGGCGTCGCAGGCGACCAGCCGCTGCCGGGCGCCGTGCGGCAGCAGGCGCCGGCGCAGCTCCAGCGGATCGGTCAGGTCCACGGTGACCCAGCCGACCGTGCCGTTGTCCACCCGCCAGAACTGTGTCTCCAGTCCCTCCCCGAGCGCGATCACGGTGCCGTCGGGGTGCCGGGCGAGGAAGTCCCGTACCACGCCGTCGAAGGCCAGGGCACGCAGCGCGATCGCCTGTGCCACCCACGGCCGGGCCACGCCGAGCCGTTCCTTGAAGGGCAAGTCCACCTCGGCGACGAGCTGTACCGCGCGGGGATCGGGCAGCACCGTGTCCGGGCGGGCGGCCTCGGCCGCCCGGTGACAGAGGGTCCACAGGGCCGTTTCGGGAATTCCCCGGAGGTCTGCCGCGATACGGCCTGACACCGGCTGGTGGCGCACGTCCTCGATCATGTGCCGTTGATATCCGGGCACCGGTCCCCTACGGCGGCGATCGGGGCGCCGGTCACTCGGGGGAGTGCAAAGTCGTACCGGCGGTCAGTGCATCTGCGCGGACACATACGCGGCCGCCGAGCGGACCACCGGGTCGTCGCCGCGCCCGAGAGCCTCGGCGGCCCGGAGCACCTCCGCCAGGGCGGGCAGGTCGCGCGCCTGGACGCAGAGGACCAGGAGCGGGGCGAGGTGGGGCGCGCAGGCCTCGTCGCGCGTTGCGGTGACGTGCCGGGCCCATCGCCGGACGTCGTCCGGTGCCGCGCACGGCAGCGGGGGGCCGGCGGCGGGGCGGCTGCCCTCGCCCTGCTCCGCGCGTACCGCCGCGGCCAGCGCCGTGGCCAGGGTGGTGTGATAGCAGGTGCCGAAGAGGTAGGCCGCGGCCTTGTCGCCGGTGAGTTGGGCCAGGACATCGGGCCGGTGTACGGGGCTGGGCACCGCGCCGTCCACCCGCCGGGCGCGGGCCAGGGCGGTCCAGCCGTCGCGCACCAGGGGGCCGCCCGCGAACGGGGCCAATGCCGTGGCGCACAGCAGGAGTTCTGCCACGAGGTCCAGGCTGCCGCGGGCCAGATGGACGGCCAGCAGGATCCGTACGGTCTCGCGCAGGTGGGCCGTCTCCTCCCGGTTGCCCAGAGGGCGCCCGCCGAAGTCCGTGACGTAGAAGAGGACATGGGTAAGGGCGTAGGTCTCGCTCCCGGTGAGGTGGACGACGTCGGGCCGCAGGGCGGGCAGACTCTCGCGGTAGAGCGTGTCGACGCCGGGCAGCGGGGCGGGGGCGGGGAAGCCGCCGCGGTCCAGGAAGTAGCGCAGCTCGAGCCGGCCGAGCAGCGGCTTGTGCGGCCGGACGTGGCCGCCGGCGCCCGCCGCCAGCAGACCCTCGCCCAGCGACCGCAGCGCGGGCTGCGGGCGGCCGAGGAGCTCCAGCAGCGCGATGAGATTGAGGTGGTAGGGGAAGAGGTCGTCGACGCGGCGCAGACCGTAAGTGAAGTCCGGGTCGGCCGCGGCCCGTTCGGCGAGATCCAGGGCTCGGGTGGGGAGCGACGCACCCTTGGGGAGACGGCCGGATCGGTCCAACAGCCTTACCAGGCCGAGGAGTTCGAGGAGCGGGCCGGGTCGGAAAGGGCGGCGGGGAAGGTATTCTTCCCAGCGGTGGGGCGTGAACCACTCCAGGTGGGCGTCGAGCCAGCCCAGCGCTCCGGCCAGTACGGCGTCCGCCGCCTCGTCCTCGTCCAGCGGCGCACCACCCGGCCGGGCATGCGCGGGCAGCGGGGCCCAGGAGGGCGCGAGGCCGTCCGGACCGCTCATCGCCCGCTCCGCACCCGCAGCAGCACCAGCACCGCCGCCAGGATCCCGCCCAGCGCCGCCAGATCCGCCCACCACACCAGCAGCCCGCCGCCGCCCAGCAGCGTCTGCCGGGCCAGATCGACCGCGTACGTCATGGGGTTGAGGTGCATGATCAGGGCCAGCCAGCCCGGCGCGTCCTGGGAGCTGAAGACGGAGCCGGACAGGAACAGCATGGGGAACATGGCCAGTTGGACCGTGGCCTGGAGGGTCTGCACGCGCTTGATGACGGTGGCCAGGCACAGTCCGATGACACTGAAGACCGTCGCGGCCAGCGCGTAGCAGCCGACCGCGGCCGCAAAACGGCCCGCCGTCAGCTCCACCCCCATCACCGGCGCAAAGGCCAGCATGATCATGCTCTGTACGGTGACCATCCCGGCGCCCGCCGCCACCTTCCCCAGCGGCAGACAGATCCGTGGCACCGGCGCGACGAGAAGTTCGCGCAGCACTCCGTACTCCCGGTCCCAGGCGTACGTCTGGCCGGAGGCCACCCCGATGGAGACCACCTGGATGGCGATGATGCCGGGAAAGACATAGGCGCTGAACGGGACCGCGCCGACGGAGGGGATCATGCCGTCGAAACCGACGGCGTAGACCAGGACGAAGAAGACGATCTGTACGCCCTGGCTGAAGAGCACACCCGGCCGCTTGACCTGGCGCAGCAGATCACGGTGGGCGATCACCGCGATGGCGCGCAAGGCCACGGACAGCCGTCCTTCGGCGACAGCGGGGGCGGGGGCGGTCACTGCGGTCATGGCGTCGTCACCCTCTCCGGCACGGTCTCCCGCTGCTCGCGCGGCCTGTCCTGACCGGCGGCGGCAGCCAGGTAGACATCGTTCATGGACGGATGGCGGACGGACACCGTCAGGCCCGGCACATCCAGGGCGCGCACCACTTCCGCGATCCGGGCCTCGGGCTCGGCGCAGTGCACGGACACCCCGTCGGCCCCCAGCAGCGGCTCGAAGCCCGCGGAGCGCAACTGGCGGGCGGCGGCGTCATGATCCGCGCAGGACACCACGATCCGCGAGGAGTCCAGACTGCTCTTGAGTTCCTCGACGCTGCCCCGCCGGACCACCCGCCCCTTCTGCAGAATGACGATGTCGTCGGCGTACTCCGCCTCGTCCATGTAATGCGTCGAGTACAGGACCGTCACCCCCAACTCCTCCCGCAGCCGCAGCAGATCCGCCCAAACGGCGCCGCGCGCGGTTGGATCCAGGCCGTTGGTGGGCTCGTCGAGGATGATCAGGCCGGGGCGGTGGAGGAGGGCGCGGGCGATCTCCACCCGCCGGGACAGCCCGCCGGACAGCTCCTCGACGGGGTCCCGGCGGCGGTCGGCGAGGCCGAACAGGTCCAGCATCAGAGCGATACGGGCGCGCGCATCCGCGCGCCGCATACCGAACAGCCGGGCGTGGAACCACAGATTGCGCTCCACGGACAGTTCCTTGTCGAGGGTGCGCTCCTGGAAGACCAGCCCCAGGCTCCGCCGCGCGGCCATCGGCGCCGCGCGGACATCGTGCCCGAAGATCCGTACGCTGCCGCCGTCCGGCCGGGCCGCCGTCGACAGCACCCTCAACAAGCTGGACTTTCCCGCGCCGTTGGGGCCGAGCAGCGCAGTGATCCGGCCCGGGGCCGAGGCGAGCGACACCTCCTGGACGGCCGTCAGCCTGCCGTAGCGCACGACCAGACCGGTGACGTCGAAAGCGTGGGGGGTCGGCGGCACGGGGACACTCCCTTCCTCGGGCTCCGGGGTCATACCAGCCCCAGACAGCGGTCCCACGGCAGCGGACCGCCGTCGACGGGCAGCAGCGCGAGGGCGACACCCGCGGCGCCCTCCAGCATGCCCGCGACGTTCAGCGCCCGGTGCGGGACGGGGGAGCGGGCGGCGGCCGGGAACCGCATGAGATGGCGGAAGGCGAAGGGCGCCTCCTCGTCCGCACACTCCAGCACCCTGGCCCTCAACACCTCGCATCCGGCGTGGAGTTCGGGATCGCCGGAGGCCGCCGCCACCCGCGCCACGACACGCAGCAGGCCCGCATAGCCGTGGCAGACGGTGGGACCCTCGATGGCCCACCGCGCCTCGTCCCGGCGGAGCGCCGCGCGCAGCGCATCGACGGCGGCCTCCCGCCAGCGCGGCCGACCGAGGGCACCGCCCGCCCGGAACAGGGCGGCGGCCACCCCCGGCGTGCCGTAACACCACGCCGTACGCGTGAACAGCGCAGCCGGCCGCCGCGCCGCCAGCTCCTCGTCCCAGCCCGCGCGGGCAGGCCAGTACGCGCCCGCCTCGTCCCGCAGCGTCCAGCCCAGCAGCCACTTGGCGATCCGCTCGATGGCCTCGCGCGCACCGGGCACCTCGCGGCCCGCCTCGTACGCCGAGCAGAGCACCGCCAGCGGCCCGCTGATCCCGTGCGCCATCCCGAGGTTGAAGTCGCCGCGCGGATAGTCCGCCCGGTCGCGGTCGCTGATCTGCAATTCGGCAGGCACCCACCACCCCGGCACCTCATGGCCGTCGACCCGGATCGGCTCGGTGAGCGCGACGAGGTGGTGCAGCGACGCGGTGAGGGCCGACTCCACGGCCGGGCCGCGCTCCGCCGGGTCCGCGGCCGAGTCCAGCAGCAGCCGCGCCGTCCCGGACAGCCCGTTGATCAGGTCGTACGCCGCCCAGTCGACACCGGTGCCGCCCTCCCGGGCGCGGGCGCGGAACGCCCCCAGCCTTTCCGTCTGGTCCTCGGCGACCCAGGTGGCCAGCCCGCGCCGCAGCGAGCCGTAGTGCCCCTCGCGTCCGGCGCAGGTCTGCGCGGCGGCCAGCAGCGCGGCCGGCCCCGAGAACAGGCCCCGGCCGGGCGCCGAGGCCATGGCCCGCCCGGCGGCCGCCAGATGGCGGTGGGCCACCGGCCGCCAGGTGTCGTCGGTACGCGCAAGCTCGCCATACAGGAGAGCGGTGCCCGGCAGGCCGTTGGCGAGGGTCAGCGGGCCCCACATCACCGCGTCGTAGACCGGGTCACGGTTGTCGTCGCGGGACGCCACGGCGGCAGTGTGCCCGGGGTCGGCGAGCCGCTCGGCGACCAGCGCGATGGTCCCCTCCGTCAGGGTGGCTGTGGTCACGGCTGGTGCCTCCGGCGGTTGAGATGGTCCTGAACGGCGCCACGGGCGATGCCCAGCACGGCCATCTCCCGGGCGCTGGAGCCGCCGAACAGCCGGTTGCAGGCCATGTGCAGCAGACTGCCGACGACCCGCCCTTCGGGGGTGGCACCCGGCTCCCGTACTCGAGCCGCGAGGTGGCGCACCGCCTCGTCGCGGGGGCGCAGCGCCGCCAGGACGCGGGCGCCGGCCGGGTCCTCGGCGAGCGCGGGCCAGCCGTCGTACGGGTCGATGAGGCGGCGCCACCGGGCGGCCTGCGTACGGAACACGGCGGGTAGATCGCGGCGCGAGCCGGTCATCGACAGCCAGGCCGCGGCGCCGTCCCCGTCGCAGTCGTCGACGGCCAGGGGGTTGCCCGGCGCGGGTGGCCCGAAGGCGTGCGCGAGGGCGGCGCAGGAGATCACGGCCAGGTCGTCGATGCCCAGGTCGTTGCCCGGGTCCTTGGCCACCCGCAGCAGGTCGAGGGCGGCCTCGCTGTCGTACCGGAAGACCCGCTCCGCCGGCCGCTGGGCGGCCGCGCCGCCGTAGCGCTCGGTCTCCGGGTCGTACTGCGCGAGGCCATGGCTGCGGAGGACGCCCGCACGCTGCCAGTCCGTCAGCAGCGCGCCGACCTCGGGAGCCACCGCGCCCCACAGCTCGCGTGGATCCGCGCCGTGCAGCCGCAGCCGCAGATGATGACCGGCGTCGTCCGTGTACCGGATGAAGAACCAGTCGTCGGCACCCAACTCACCTGCGCGGTTGATCAGCTGGGGCAGGCGGTCGCGCAGCAGATCGTCCTGGGCCCGCGCGGCGCCGTGCAGCTTGAGAGAGAGCCAGTTGCCGCCGAGGCCGTGCACCGTACGCCCGGGCAGGAGACGGCCGGCGTACGGGCGCCGGCGCGGCAGGCCCGTCTCCCGGCGGACCAGCGGGACGACCAGCTCGCAGACCCGCCCGGCAAGCGGGCCGGCCGGCCGGTCCTCGTATCCGCCCGGCACCTCCTGGGCGATCAGGTCGGGATGGCGCAGCACCTGGTCGAGGAGCAGCTCGCGGTGCCAGACGGTGTCGAGGTCGAGCAGCAGCCGCTGGTCGGCGGTCACGGCCAGGATCTCCCGCGGTACGTCCCAGGCCGCCCGCCAGTCGGCGACCGCCCACGCCCAGCCCTCCTCGCGCGCGCCGCCCGCCGTACGAAGCCGCTCGGCCGCCGTACGGATCCCGTCCAGCCGCCACACGGCGCAGGCCAGCACGAACCGCCCATACCGCACCCGCGGCACGAACGGCGCATCCGCGAGCGGCCCCCAGTTCCACGGCTCCCACAGCCGCTGACCCTCCAGCCCGATCTCCCACAACAGGCGGACGGCGTTGGGGGCCTGGGCCGGGGCGCTGACCATGTTGCCCAGCACGGGGGCCAGTTCGCGACCGGTGGGCAGATGGACGGCCGTCAGCCGGTCCAGGGTTGCCCCGATGCCGATATCGGACAGCCGCAGCTCCTCGACGCCGGGGGCGTCGGGCACGCCGACGCTGATCCGGCGGCCGGTGGCCGGAGTGGTGTGGGCGAGGTTGGCGGCCCGCCCGGAGCGGCTCCGGAAGGCGAGATCGACCGGGAGGGCACCCTCGATGTGCACCGGATTGTCGCGGTGCAGAGCGGCGAACGCCTCCCGCCAACCGGGATGGTGGTCGGCGAAACGGGCAAAGGTGGCGCCCGCCCGGTGCGAGCCCGGCGACGGGGAGAGGAACACCCGGAAGTCCCCGCCGGCCAGCGCGTCCGTCGAGGGGGCGACGACCTGCACCGTCACCTCACAGCAGCTGGGCAGATCCGCCGGGTCGGCGGTGTCATGGCACAGCTCCTCCAGGTCCCCGTCCTGGAGGACGACCTCCCGTTGTCCGTCCCGCTGGGCGGCGGCCGCCAGCCGGGCCATCGCACGGTCGCGGCGGGCCGTCCGCGGATCGTCGGGCGGCACCGGCGCGGCCTCGCTGTTGGGCCAGCCGTAGCCTGCCGGAGCGCCCAACCCCGTGGACTCATCGAGGAGTTGGAGGATGGGCACCAGCCGGTCGGCACCGTAGACGTCAAGGAACCGGCGATGGTAGTCGCGCAGCGCGAACAGCCCCAGCTTGGGACGCGACAGCCGCCACATCACCCCCGTCGCCGCCTCGATCACCTCCCGCACCGCAAACGGCAGACGCAGCTCGGTGTCCAGGCGGGTGTCGATGTGCAGAGGCGTGTCGTCGGGCTCGAGCGACCGGGCCGTCTCCAGGAGGCGGCGCAGCGCGTCCCGTCCCTCGCCGATGGGCCGCTCGTCGTACGCCCGCCGCTCGCGGTCGAGGGCCAGCAGCGCATCGCGGATCCGACGGGTTTCCTCGCCGGGCGCGGCCACCGGGGCGAGCAGGCCCAGAACATGCCGCAGCGGGTCACCGCCGTCCAGAGGCGGCCGCAGGCCGGTGATCAGGATCTCCTGCCGTACGAGCTCCGTGAGCAGGGCCCGGATCCGTTCCACGGGGGCCGCCGGGAACGCCGCGGCGGTACGGCGGACCAACTCCTCGTACGGCAGCGGCTCGACGGCCTCCGCCACCGCCCGCTCCACGAGCGGTGTCCTGCGGACGGACACCGACGAGCGCCCCTCACCGCTCTCGCCGGGCGCGACACCCTGGGTGGAGGGCGAGACGAGCACCAGCCGGTCCCCGGCGGGTACCAGAGCCTGGTGTGCCTGCACGGTGAGCACGCCCAGCACCGCCGGATCGCGCTCCAGGCGGTGGCCGACCCTGGTCAGCCACTGCATATCGGCATGCGTACGGGTGCGGTGCGCGCGGCCTCGCTCCACCTTGGCGCCGGCGTCGAAGCTGCCTGCCGCCACGCCCGCGAACAGGCCGAACGGGGTGGGCCGGGTCCGCATCCGGATGTCGTACCGCAGCACGGCGAGGGCGGCGCGGCGCAGCCGGCCGGCCTTGATACCGGCGGTACCGCGCTCGGTGACCCGGCGGACCAGGGCGCCGAGGCTGGGGGAGGCGAGGTCGAGTGCCTCGCTCAGTGCGGGGTCGTCGGCCACCGAGGCGAGAAGCGCGGCACAGGCGTCGAGGTCCTGGGGGCCGCCCCGCTCGGGGAGGGGCAGGCCGGGTGCGTCCGGCGCCAACGGGGCGCGCAGCAGGAAGAGGTCCCGCGCGGCGAACGGCGTCCTCGGTGTCTCGGCTTCCCCCATGGCTCCCCCTTCTGTCGCTGCCCTGCCCTGCCCTGCGCTGCCCTGCCCTGCTCCGTATGCGGCGGGAACGGCCGGTGAGGCCGGGCGGGCGCCCGGCCTCACCGGCTTGGTGATGTCAGCAGCAGTGGCTGCAGCCGGAGCCGCCGCCGTCGCTGGTGCACCCGGGGGTGCAGTAGGAGATGCTCGTGACGGCCGGGCCGGCGACGGACTTCTCCACGCCGATCTCCAGGTCGAGGTCGAACAGGCCGTCGTCCTGCGTCTGGGCGGGTCCGTTGATTCCCATCGTGTCCTCCGTTGAAATCGCATGGACATGCATCTGAACGTTCATGGATCGCGATCCGGGGTTCACGCAATCACGCGTATTCGAGCCGGTTCAACCGTTCTGAGCGGTCTTGGCAGTCTTGGCAGTTCCGCGGCAGAAGAGCAGATGCGCGGCAGTTGCGGCAGGTAGGGGCCCGGCCCACACGCCGCAGATGCGCTTCGGACACCAGATCAACCCGGTGAATCCGGTGAATCCGTGAACCGGACCCCGGTTCTTGGATACGTACATGGTGTGTGTTCGGACGAAGCTCTGCTGACCGCGGTCGCCCGCGGCGACCAGGCCGCCCTGCGTGCCCTCTACGAGCGGCATGCGGCCGCCATGCTCCGCCTCATCCGCAGACTCACCTCCGACCAGGGGGTGGCGGAAGAGCTCCTGCAGGAGACCTGGCTTGCCGTATGGCGCTCGGCGGGCGCCTTCCGCGGCGAGTCCTCCGTACGGGGCTGGCTGCTGGGCGTGGCAAGACGCCAGGCCCACAACCAGCTACGGAAATCGCGGCCGCAACTGGCGGACCTCGCCGAGGCGCACGATGTGCCGGACCCGGCACCGAGCGTCGAGGACCAGATCATGCGGGACGCCGACCGCACGGCGCTGTTGACAGCCGTGCGGGCGCTTCCCGAACATCTGCGCGAGGTCCTTGTGCTGGTGCTGGTCGAGGACCTGGCCTACCCGGAAGTGGCCACCGCGCTCGCCATCCCGGTGGGCACCGTCAAGAGCCGGATGTCCCATGCGCGACGGCGGCTGGGCAAGATGCTCGCCGCCACGCGGCTGGAAGGAACGGGACGACGATGACACCTCACCTCGCGGACGACGCCCTCGCGCGTCTTACCCACCCCGGCGCTGTCACCGCGCAGTATCAGCAGCATCTCGACAGCTGCCTCGACTGCCGTACGCGGATGGCAGTGTGGCAGGGCATCGGCGAGGCGGCGCGGGCCGATGCCATGGAGCAGGCCGTTGCCGTCCCGTCGTTCGACGCCCTCATGGGGCTGGCCCTCGCGGCCGCCGACCAGGAGGAGCCTGCCCCGCAGGCGGCGGCGCCGGCGCGGCCCGCCCGCGGCTTCGCCGAACCCTGGCGGCTGGCCGGACTGCTGGCACTGCGCCAGGCCGCGCTGCTGCCGAGGATCTGGGCGCCGCTGAGCGCCCTCGGCATCGTCGGCGCCGCGCTGCTCGCCACGACCTTCACCCAGGAACGCCTCGCGCTGCGGGTGTTCGGCGGCGCCGTCGTCCTGCTGATGCTGTTCGGCGCGCTGCTGGTGGCCTCGCCCCGCCGGGATCCCAGGCGCGAGCTGCTGTTCACCCTGCCGGTGCCGCCCGCGGCGGTGTTCCTGGCCCGGCTGACGGTGGTGCTCGCCGCCGATGTGGCGCTGGCCCTGGCCTGTTCGGCACTGCTGGACGGGCCCGGATGGCGCACGGTGGTGGCGAGCTGGCTGGGCGAATCGCTGCTGGCCGCGTCCCTGGCGCTCGCACTGTCCGTACGGTTCGCTCCGGCGGTGGGTGCGGCCGCCGGCGGCACCCTGTTCCGGCACATGGGGCGCCCCGCCGACGCCTTCGCCGCGAACAACGTAGCC
>NZ_JBEZJZ010000105.1:0-29451 GCF_040651455.1 Streptomyces sp. NPDC048483 | reverse complement strand
GGCGCCTCACGACTCCCTCCACCCCCTCACCCGTACACCCGCAGGCTGAACAGGAACCGAAGGAACTACAGGGCGGTGCGCTCGCTTCCTCGGCATCACGGTCGCTCCTTGGTCGGGGTCGGGTCCATGGCGGGCAGCTTCTCCAGGCGGTCGGCCGCGGCGACGGCGCCGCCCGCCGCGGCGAA
This sequence comes from Streptomyces sp. NPDC048483, assembly GCF_040651455.1. Lineage (NCBI taxonomy): Bacteria > Bacillati > Actinomycetota > Actinomycetes > Kitasatosporales > Streptomycetaceae > Streptomyces > Streptomyces sp. NPDC048483. The sequence goes on along the minus strand of NZ_JBEZJZ010000105.1, from coordinate 29,266 downwards.
GGACGCCTGGATGCGGCGCGCCGCGCTGCGGTGCGCCGGGTTGTCGAGTACGGCGGCCAGGGCGTGGCGCAGCTCGTCCGTACGGGCCCGGCCGAACCGCACCCGTACGCCGGCGCCGGCCTCGGTCACCTGACGGGCCACGATCGGCTGGTCGTCCCGGACCGGCGCCACGACCAGTGGCAGCCCGTGGGCGAGCGCCTCGCACACGGTGTTGTGGCCGCCGTGGCACAGCACGGCGTCGAGGTGCGGCAGCAGCTGGAGCTGGGGGACGTACTCCTGGTGCAGCACATTCGGCGGGAGGGTCCCGGTGAGGTCGCCGGGGGCGGCCAGGATCACCTGCGCCCGGTCCGCGAGGGCCTCCGCGGCGCACAGCACCGCGGGGTAGAAGCGGGCGCCCGCCTCACGGTTGAGGGTGCCCAGCGAGACGAGGACGCGGGGCCGGCCGGGGTCCAGGCGGCGCCAGGGGAAGTCGCCGGCGGGCGGGCGGTGGCCGAAGGCGGGCCCGACGAAAGCGAATTCCGCACCTCCGCTTTCCGGCCCCCGCCCCCACCCCCCGCCACCCTGCCCTCCCCCCTTCGGGGGGAGGGCAGGGTGGGGGCGGGGGAGGGTGTGCGGGTGGGGTGGGGGGACCGCCGGCGAAGCGCCCGAGAGCTCCGGCGACCCCCCGATGAGCTCCCGCGTAGAGAAGACCACCACCAGATACGGCGAGAACCGCGGGTCCCAGCCGCCCGGCGCGCCGCAGTCCGCCAGCAGCGCCGCGATCCGCTCCGCCACCCACTCCCCCACCTTCGGGAAGCCCTCGAAGGGCCGGGTGAACTCCGCCGAGGTGGTCGCCGACGTCACCCACGGCAGACCGCGCCGCCGCGCCACCAGCGGCCCGGCGAAAGCCTGCTGATCGGCCACCAGCACATCGGGCCCGAACGCCTCGACCGCCGCGTCCACCCCGGGCAGCATCGCGTGGGCGAGCGGGATCAGGGCCTCCTCCCACAGGAAGCGCAGGGCCGCCACGCCGCGCAGATCGCGCCAGCGTGCGTGCAGGACGTCATAGCCGTCGGCCGCGCCCCGGTCGCCCGCCGAGTGGAGCAGGGCGCCCGGCGGGAGCAGCGGCGCGAGGGCCGCGGCGGGCCCGGCCCAGGCGACCTGGTGACCGCGGGCGGTGAGTTCGGCGGCGACCGCGAGCGTGGGGTTGACGTGCCCGGCCAGCGGCGGGACGACGAACAGGGCCCTCATCCGGCCACCGCCCCGGCCATGGCGCCGAGCCGTCCCAGCACCGCGTCGCGCAGCCCTTCGGTGGCCTCCTTGAGCACCGTGTGCCCCACGCCGGGCAGCACGGCCAGTTCGCAGTCGGGTGCGTGGCGCGCCAACTCCCTTGCGCCGGGCAGGAGTTCGGAGTGTTCTCCGTATACGGCGAGGACCGGGCGGCGCAACCGGGCGAAGTCGCGGGCGGTGAAGGCGGGGGCCGCGGCGATGTCCTCGATGAGGGTGGTGCGGTTGAGCAGAGCGTCGGCGCCGGCGGTCAGCCGGGCCTCCTTGCGGCGGCCGAGGGAGGCGAGCTGCTCGGGTATCCGGCCGTCCTCGAGGCCGAGGGCGGCCACGGAGAGGGTGTCGGTCATGTCCTCGACCCACTCGCCGGTCAGATGGGCGTCGATCAGGACGAGCGAGGCGACCAGGTCGGGACGGACGAGCGCGGTGTGCAGGGCGAGGGCGCCGCCGTAGCTGTTGCCGATCAGATGGATTGGACTGCGGTCGAGGCCGAGCGCGGCGAGCAGCGCGGCGAGGTCGGCGACGGCGGTGTCCCTGTCGTAGCCGGTGGGCGGGCGGTCGCTGCGGCCGTGTCCGCGCTGGTCGTAGAGGAGCACAGGGTGGCCGGCGCGGGCGACGGGGCCCGCGAGGGTGACGTAGAAGCTCGAGAGGTTGTCCATCACGAGCCCGTGGAGGAAGACGACGGTGGGAGCGTCGCCGTGGCCGGGGAGTTGCTGGGTGTGCAGACGCAGCCGGCCTGCGCGGGTGAGGGTCATGGCGCGCTCAGCCCGTGTAGGCCGGGCCGGCCGCGGTGACCCGGTCGATGTGGGCGGCGAGTTCGCCGACGGTCATGGCCAGGATCTGGTCGATGTCCTTCTCCGCGAGGAAGCCGAGGAGGTCCACCTCGGTGCCGTAGCGCCGTTGCAGCAGCTCGGCGAGGGCGACGAACTCGATGCTCTCCAGCGCCAGATCGTCGTTGAAGGTGGTCGCCGGGGTGATGGCGCCGACGACGAGGAGTTCCTCGCCGGCGACGCTCACCAGCATGTCGGTGATCTCGTCCAGGATCCGGCGGATGCGTTCGGGGCGAGGGTCAGCTGCCATGGGTGGCCTCCGTGGGAGTGAGGGTGGGGGTGCCCGTACGGTCCTGGGGCCGTGGGCCGGTCCAGGCGACGACGTGGTGCGCGGACCGGTCGTGGACGGAGTCGAGGTGGACGGTGCGGGTGTGGCCGTACGGGGACGTCGCGTGGAATGCGCCGCCCGGTGCCGGCGTCACGCTCCACTCCTGGGGGCGGCCCCCCGGACCGCCGTCGGCCGCCTGTGCCGCGGCCTGCTTGGCGCACCACAGGGCGGTGGGCCAGTACGCCCGGCCGGAGCCGACGTCCTGCCCGGCGAGGTCGTCCGCCAGGCGGCGTTCGGCCGGGGTGAGGGCGAGGCGTTCCAGGGCGCGGGCCTCGTCGGTGACGGTCTCGAGGGCGATGCCCACCGGACCCGTCCGGTGGGCCAGGGCGACGGCGATCCGGTCCCGGTGCGCGAGCGCGAGGTGGATGCCGTCGGCGAGCGGGCCCGCCGGGCGCGGGCGGCCGTGCGGGTCGTCGGCGACGGCGACCTCGGCCGGGAAGACGGGCCCGGCGCCGGACTCCCACAGCAGCTCGCGCACCGCGTCCTTGGCCGCGATCCGGCCCAGCAGCCAGGCCGCGCGGGTGCGGGGCGCGCACCGCTCGTAGTGGGCGCGTTCGGCGGCGTCGAGATAGCGGCGCATGACCAGCTCCTGCGAGGCCGGGTCCGACCAGCGGCGCCGGGCCAGGCACCAGCCGCCGGGCCGGGGTTCGCCGATGCCGCACACCTCCGGGGTGAACTTCATCGGCCACACCCGCTCATCGGCCCCGAACCGCCGGTATGTCCAGCCCTCCAGCCGCGCCCACACGCCCCCGTCGGCGCCGCGCAGCTCCACATCGCCGCGCACCGAGCCGGGCCGGACCTCGCGGATGCGGGCGGTGGCCGTCAGCAGCGCGCCCGCGCGGGGCGGCGGCCCGTAGAGCAGTACGCGGTCCAGGGTCGCCGGGAAGACCAGCCGGTCGCCGGTCAGCTTCAGCTGCATCCAGTGGCCGAGGAGCTGGCCCGCGGCGTCCAGGAGGGCGCCGGGCGCGGGGAGGGCGCGCAGGGCGCCGCGGATGCCGTCGGCGGCGAGCGTGCCGATCTCGTGGACGCCGGCGAACTGCGGGCCGTGGAACATCCACCGGTCCCGGTAGAGGGCCTCGGCGCTGACGGGCGCAGGTCCGCCGGACGTCAGCGCCGAGGCGTCGGGGGGCGGCGGAGCCGGGTGGTGTGCCGCGAGGTGGACGGTGACGGTGGCGTAGTCGCCGAGGGCCACCCGGACGCGGCCGTCCTCGGCGGGGGTGGCGGTGACGGCGAGGTCGACGGGCGGGGCGACGGGGAGCCAGCGCAGGGCCCGTACGTCGGACCAGCCGATGACGGTGAGGCCGGGCCGGGCCTCGTGGGCGGCCTCGGCGGCCAGTTCCAGCAGGGTGGTCATGGGGACGACGGGGAAGCGGTCGGCGGGCTCGGGCCAGTTGTCGGGCTGGAGGTAGACGCAGTGGTCGCGGACGTACGGCAGGGTGTCGAGGGAGAGGCGGCGGGTGGTGTGGCGGGGGGTGGTGTGGCGGGGGGTGGTGTGGCGGGGGCCGGTTCGCGGTGCGGCCGGGGTGGCCGCGGCGGTGACCTGCTGCGTCGCGGCGGTGGTGGCGGCGAGGACCGCGTCCAGGGCCTGCCGGACGGGATCGGCGTCCGGCGGCTGGGGGTGCGGGAGCGGGTGGTCGGCGGGTGTGTGGAGTGCGAGGGGCGGCGCCGTGTCGCCGAGGCGGACCAGCGGCGAGCCGAGGTCGAGGCGGACCACCGGCCCGCCGCCGGTGCCGCGCGGCAGGATCCGGTCCCAGCGAGGGTTGAGCCCCTCGGCCCACAACGCGGCGGCCATCCGCCGCAGTTGGGCCATACCGTCACGGCGGGTGTCGGCGACGGCGACGGCGAGATGGTCCCGCCCGTGCAGGGTGTCGCCCACAAAGCCGGTGAGGCTGCCGGCGCCGGCCTGGACGAAGCCGCGGACCCCCCTCTCGTACAGGCGCCGGGTCAGCTCCTGGAAGCGGACCGGTTCCAGGAGGTGGCGCAGCACCAACCGGCGTACGGCAGAAGCTTCTTCGGGGAAGGGGGTGGCGGTGGTGGCCGACCATACGGGCAGCTGTGGGGCCTGTAGCGGGAGGGCGTCGAAGGCGGCACCGGTCTGATCGAGGTAGGGCGCCCACATCGGTGTGTGGAAGCCGGAGCGGAACGGCATCTCCTGGGACCGGATGCCCTGGGCTGCGAGTCTGCGCCCGGCCTCGGTCACCTGCCGGGGATCGCCGCAGATCACCGACTGGTGGGGACAGTTGTCGTGGCTGAGCGCGACCCGGTCCAGGCCGTCGAGCGCCGCGGCCGCCTGTTCGGCGCCGCAGCCCAGGGCGGCGTAGACGAGGTCGGGTACGGCGAGGGAGCCGGGCCGCAGCGAGTCGAGGAAGGTGTCCACGGCCCGCGGCGGATACATTCCGGCGACCACCATGGCGGTCCACTCGCCGAGACTGTGGCCGCTCAACAGATCGGGTTCCAGGCCGAGTTCGCGCACGGCGCGGGCGAGGAGCCGGCCGACGGCGAGGGTGTCGACGGCTCGCTCGATCAGGCCGCTGCCGCCGGTGACCCGCGGCCGGGGCAGCGCCAGGTGGTCGGCGATGTCGTCCACGCGGGGCGCCGGCTCCGCCTCCAGCCCGGGGAAGAGCAGCGCCAGCCGCGCCCCCGGCTCCTTGGCGTACGGCCCGAAGAGGGGGCTCGGGGTGAACCACACGTCACCGCGGCCGCGCCAGGGCAGCCCGCGGGCGAGGATCCTGGCGGCCAGGGCGCGGCGCTGCGGGGTGGGGTCGAGGAGGGCGAGGCGGCAGGGGGCGTCGTCGGGAGCGGGCCCGCGCTCCCCCGCGTCGCGCAGCGCTTCGGCCAGTGCGCCGGGGGTGGGTGCGGCGAGCAGGACGGTCCGCTCGGGCTCCGTCACCCGCGGCGGGAGCGGCGCCGCCGGACTTCCCCGCCGCCCTGGTGCCTCCTCCAGGATCGCGTGCGCGTTGATTCCGCCGAACCCGAAGGCGTTGACGCCCGCCCGCAGGGGTGTCCGCCCGCCGTCCCAGGGCTCGGCCGCGGTGACCGGACGCATACGGGTGTGCGCCAGGCCCTCGTGCGGTTCGTCCAGGTGCAGGGTCGGTGGCAGGGTCCGGTGGTGGACGGCGAGGGCGGCCTTGATCAGCCCGGCGATGCCGGCGGCCTGCATGGTGTGGCCGAGCATCGACTTCACCGAGCCGAGGCCGATGGGTGTGCCGCGGTCCGCTCCGGGAGGTCCGAACACCCTGGCAAGGGTGGTGAGTTCGGCCGCATCGCCGACCGGGGTCCCGGTTCCGTGCGCCTCCAGCAGCCCGATCGCCGAGGGCCGTGCGGGGTCGAGGCCTGCGCCGCGCCACGCCCGCGTCAAGGCCCCTACCTGTCCGTCGACCTGAGGGCTCATCAGGCTCGAGGCACGCCCGTCGCCCGCCACGCCCACGCCCCGCAGGACCGCATAGACCCGGTCCCCGTCCCGCTCGGCGTCGGCCAGCCGTTTGAGCAGCACGACCCCCGTGCCTTCCGAGAGCAGGGTGCCGTCGGCCCGGCGGTCGAAGGGGCGGATGTGCTGGGTGGGGCTGAGCGCGCGCAGCTGGGTGAAGACGCTCCACAGGGTGGCGATATGGCAGTGGTGCACGGCCCCGGCGGCGACGAGGTCGCAGCGGCCGGCGGCCAGCAGGCCGACGGCCTGGTCCACGGCCAGCAGCGAGGAGGCGCAGGCGGCGTCGAGGGTGTAGGCGGGGCCGCGGAAGTCCAGCCGGTTGGCGGTGCGGGCGGCGGTGAAGCTGGGCACCAGGCCGATGGAGGCGTCCGGCTGTTCGGGGCCGAGGCTCGCCTGGAAGGCGTCCCGTACGGCGGCGATCCTCGACTCCCCCAGTTCCGGGGCGAGTTCACGCAGGCTGAGGGCGAGTTGATGGGCCGTGCGGACCCGCTGGTCGAGCCGGGCGGTGGCCACGCCCATGAAGCCGCCGCGGCCGAGGATGATGCCGATACGGGAGCGGTCGGCGGGCAGCCGGTCCGGGCCGCCCGCGTCGGCGACGGCGTCGGAGACGGCGCGCAGGGCGAGCAGCTGGTCGGGCTCGGCGCCCGCGACGGCGGCGGGCATGATGCCGAAGCGGGTCGGGTCGAAGGCGGCCGGATCGTCCAGGAAGCCGCCGCGCCGGCAGTAGAAGCGGTCGCTGCGGGCGGGGCCCTCGGCGCCCTGTGGGTCGTAGTAGACCTCCGGGTCCCAGCGGCCGGGCGGCACGTCGCCGACGCAGTCCGTACCGGCCGAGAGATTGCGCCAGTACGCGGCGAGATCGACGGCGCCGGGGAAGACCGCCCCCATCCCGACGATGGCGGCGTCCGTGGGCCGCGGTCCGGTCTCACTCATCTGCCGCCACCTCCGCTGCCAGGACCACCTGGGAGGCGGTGCCGCGGGCCAGCTCGTCCAGGAGGGCGGCCACCGCGGCATCGGGGTCCAGGAGCGGGATGCCGCGGCGGGCGTAGGCGCGCTCCAGCTCCGGGGTGACCATGCCGCCGCCGGTGGCCGCCCACGGTCCCCAGTCGACGGCGAGGACGCGGCCGGGCATGTGGGCCGACCAGGCGGCCGCGAGGGTGTCCAGGGCGTCGTTGGCGGCGGCGTAGTCGGCCTGGCCACGGTTGCCGAACACCCCGGCGACGCTGCCGAAGAGGACGGTGAAGCCGGTGTCGTCGCCGGCGGCCGCGAGCAGATGGCGGGCGCCGTCGACCTTGGTGGCGAAGACCCGCGCGAACGAGTCCGGGTCCTTGTCGCGCAGCAGCTTGTCCTCCAGGGTGCCCGCGCCGTGCACGATGCCGTCGAGGCGGCCGTGCCGGGCCCTGATGTCGTCCACCACGGCCCGTACGGCGGCTGCGTCGGTGACCTCGGCCGCGTGGTAGCGGACGGAGGCGGCGAGCGGTGCGAGGGCGGCCAGCGTGCCGGTGATCTCTCGCCGGGCCAGGATCGCGGTGGCCGCGGCCTCGATCTCGGCAGGCCGGCGCAGCCCCTGGGCGATCAGGGCGGCGCGCAGGGCGATGCGGTCGTGGGCGTGCGCGAGCGCCGGGTCCTCCGGGGGCCCGTCCAGGGGCGTACGGCCGAGGAGTTCGATATGGCAGCCGTGGGCGCGGGCCAGGGCGAGGGCCGTACGGGCGGTGATGCCGCGGGCGCCGCCGGTCAGCAGGACCACGGAGCCGGGGCCGAGCGGCGCGGTGGCGGCGCGGTCGCCGGGCAGCGGTGCGGGGACGGTACGCAGGGTGGTCCGCGTCCCGTTGGTGCGGCCCACCACGACCGGTTCGCCGGGGGCGCACAGTTCGGCGAGGAGGTGGGCGGCGATGCGTTCGGGGCGGTCCTTGGGGTCGATGTCGACGGCGCGGACCAGGACGTCGGGGTATTCGAGGGCGGCGGTACGGGCGAAGCCGCGCAGCCCCGCGCCCGGACAGGGGTCTCCCCTGCGCATGGGGGTCCCCCCTGTTCGAGCGGAGTCGAGAACTTGGGGGAGGAGTTGAGAGCTTGGGGAAGGGTCCAGGGCGTCCTCGGTGGCGGGCTGCCCGAAGGTGCCGCCGGCCGCGGTGGCCAGCAGCAGCCAGCGGGCCCCGCCGGTCAGGGCGGTGCGCAACCCGGCGTACTGTCCGGGCAGTACGGCGCCGCGGCCCGCCCGCAGCGCGCTGAGGTCCACCACTCCCGCCGCACTGACCTCGGCCAGGCGCTCGGCGGGGACGGTGCGCACCCGCGCGCCGTGGCTCTCCAGCAGCGCGGTGAGGGCGAGCGCCACGCCCTGCCCGTCCTCCACCACGGCGAAGTCGCTGCCCGCCACGACCTCGGCGGGCGGCCGGCTCGCGGGCGGGCCGAGCGGGGCGACCTCGACCAGGTAGCGGGTGGGGGGCCGTACGGAGGCGGGCGCGGCGGAGGGCTCGGGGGCGGGCTCGGGGGCGGCCCGCACCGGCGCGGGCTCGGGGGTGCTCGGTTCGTGGAGGATCGGTTCGGGCTCGGGCTCGGGCCGGGCGGCGGTGATCCACTCCACGATGCCGCTGATGGTCTTCACCTTCGCCAGCTGCTCCACCGCCGACTCCATGGCGCCGTCCGCGTCCCGCGGCAGCCCGATCCGGTCGGCCAGCGCGCCGATGATCTCCACGCGTTTGATGGAGTCCACCGAGAGGTCGGCCTCCAGGTCGAGCCCGGCGTCGAGCATCTCGCGCGGGTAGCCGGTCCGGGTGTGGATGATGTCCCGTACGGTGTCGAGGAGCCCGCCGGACGTCGGACGTTCTTCCTCCCTGGGTGGCTCGGCCCCGGATTCCGCCCCGGCGGTATCCGGTTGCGGCGCGCCGGTCCGCTCCCGTACGGGCTCGGGCGGCGCCGCCGTCTCCCCCAGGTACCGCAGTACGACGTCCCGTTGGGCGGTCACCAGCTCGCGCGCGCCGCGCAGATACTCCAGCACGGCGGCATCGCGATCGGAGCCCGTGCCACTCGCGGCCGGCACCTCCACCCGCCGCGCCGGACGCAGGCCGCCCGGCAGGCAGGCGCCGTCGGCGGTACGGACCAGGTGCCCGTCGACCAGCCATCCCGGACGGCGTGGTGCGGTGGCGGGCAGCGGCTGCGTGCGCCCGCGGAACAGCGCCTCCGGGTCGATCGGGACCCCGGCCGCGGCCAGCCGGCCCAGTACGTGCGGCAGCCGGGCCAGTCCGGGCTCGCCCGGTACGTCCAACGCGACGGCGGTGTGCGGGCGTTCGCCCAGAATGCGGCCGACGAGTCCGGTGAGCACCCGGCCGGGCCCGGCCTCCACGAAGGTGCGCACCCCGGCGGCGTACATGTCCTCGATCTGCTCCATGAAGCGGACCGGCTCGGCGACCTGCCCCGCCAGGGTGGCCCGTACCGCGGACGCTTCGGGGTGGTACGGGCGCGCGGTGGCGCCGGACCAGACCGGGAACGCGGGGGCGGACACCTGGGTCGCGGCCAGTTCGGCGGCCAACTCCTGCTGTGCACCGTTGAGTTGGGGACTGTGGAAGGCGCAGGCGACCGACAGGCGGCGGGCCTCGACGCCCGCCGTATCCAGCGCCGCCACGGCCGCTTCCACCGCATCGGTGGGCCCCGAGATCACGCTCTGCTCGGGCGCATTGTGGTTGGCGACGACGACGCCGGTGCCGCCGGTCAGGTCCCGTACGCGGTCCGGACCGGCCACCACCGCGGCCATCGCTCCGGGGTCGTCCCCGGCGGCCCCGAGGATCGCCTCGGCGCGGCGGGTGCTGAGCCGGAGCAGCGCCTCGGTGCCGTAGGCGCCCGCCGCCCACAGGGCGGTCAGCTCGCCGTAGGAGTGGCCCGCCGCGCAGTCGGGGCGGACGCCGAGCGTGGTGAGCAGCCGGTGGGCGGCGGCCGAGGCGAGGCCGAGGGCCGGCTGGGCGATGCGGGTGTCGGTGAGGGCGGCGTGCTGGGCGGTGCGCTGTTCGGCGGTGAAGGCGGTGGGCGGGTACATGGCCGCGACCACGTCCTGGACGGCGCCGTCCAGGAGGGTGCGAAGCGTGGGAAAGGCGAGGAACAACTCGCCCAGCATTCCGGTGCGTTGGCTGCCCTGGCCGGGGAAGAGGAAGGCGACCAGACCGGGGTCGGCGGCCTCCTCGCGTATGTGGACGCCGTCGGTGGCGGTGAACCGCCGGGCCGCTTCCAGCTTGGCGGCGAGATCGTCGAGGTTCTCGGCGACGACGCACACCTGGAGGGCCGGGCCGTCCGCCGCCGCGCACTCGGCGGCCAGGTCGCGCAGCGGCCACGGCCGCCCGGCCGTGTCGTTGTCCGCCAGCCGCGCGGCGAGCCGCTCGATGGCCCGTACGGCCGCGGGCCGGTCGGCGCCGCGGAAGCAGAACAGTTCGGCGGGCCAGTCCTCCAGGGCGTGGGCGGGCTCCGGGGCGTCGGCGTAACCGGCAAGCACCGCATGGTAGTTGGTGCCGCCGAAGCCGAAGGCGCTCACCCCGGCGATGCGGCGCCCGGCGGCAACCGGCCAGGGCCGGGCGGCGCCGACGGCCTCGAAGCGGAACGGCCCGCAGTCCGATTCCGGCCGGGTCAGATGGAGGGTCGGCGGCCGGACCCCGGCATGCACGGCGCGCGCGGCCTTGATGAGACCGGCCAGGCCGGCCGCGCATTTGGTGTGCCCGATCTGCGATTTGACCGAGCCCAGGGTGCAGCCGCCGGGTGCTGCTCCGGCGGCGGTGAACAGGTCGGTGAGGACGGCGAGTTCGGTGGCGTCGCCGACGACGGTTCCGGTGCCGTGGGCTTCGAGGAGGCCGACCTCGGCGGGGCTGACTCCGGCCCGCCGGTAGGCGCGTTCGAGGGCGCGGCGCTGCCCCTCGGGCCGGGGCGCGGTCAGTCCGAGGGACCGCCCGTCGCTGGAGGTGCCGACGGCTTTGACGACCGCATAGACCCGGTCGCCGTCGCGTTCGGCGTCCTCGAGGCGTTTGAGGACCAGGCAGCCGACGCCCTCGCCGAGGGCGATACCGTCGGCCGCCGCGTCGAAGGGACGGCAGCGGCCGGTGGGCGACAGGGCGCGTACGGACGCGAACATCAGGTAGTCGTTGATGCCGTTGTGCACATCGGCGCCGCCGCACAGGGCCATATCGCTGTCGCCGTCGCGGAGTTGGCGGCAGGCCAGGTCGAGCGCGGCGAGCGAGGAGGCGCAGGCGGCGTCGATGGTGCAGTTGGCGCCGCCGAGGTCGAGGCGGCTCGCGATGCGCCCGGCGATGACGTTGGCGAGGACGCCGGGGAAGGAGTCCTCGGTCAGGCGGGGCAGTTCGGCGTCGAGGGCGGGCGGCAGGTCTCCCAGGTAGGCGGGGTGCAGCGCGCGCAGGCCGTAGGCGCCGGCGAGTTCGGTGCCGGCCTCGGCGCCGAAGACGACGCTGGTGCGGGCGCGGTCGAAGTCGCGGTCGGCGTATCCGGCGTCGGCGAGGGCCTTGGCGGCCGTGTCGAGGGCGAGCAGCTGCACCGGTTCGATGCCGGTGAGGGAGGCCGGGGGGATGCCGTGGGCGAGGGCGTCGAAGGGGACGGCGGGCAGGAAGCCGCCCCAGCGCGAGGGGGTGCGCTCGCCCGCCCGCGCGGGGTCCGGGTCGTGGTAGGTGGCGGCATCCCAGCGCTCGGCGGGCACTTCGGTGACGGAGTCGGCACCGGTGACGATGTTCGACCAGAAGCGGGCGGTGTCGGGTGCGCCCGGATAGCAGCAGGCCATGCCGACGATGGCGATGTCCAGCGGCGAGGCCTGCTGCCGCGGGGGCTCCTCGGGCCGGAAGCTCTCCGCCCGCGCCGCGAGCAGCGCCGTCGCGTCCTCGGTCACCGCGGTGTGCAGTGCGGCGACGGTGGTGGTGGCGCTGCGGGTGGTGGCGGCCTGGCCCAGCATGAACAGGCCCTCGCGCAGCTGCTCCGGCTCCCCCACCGGCGCCGGCCCGCCGTCCGTATGGCGCAGGCCCTTGCTGGCGATCCGCAGCCGGCCGAGGTTGCGCCGCTCCAGGTCCTCCCAGCGGGCACGCGGGTCGCTGCCGTCCGCCGCCAGGCGCCGCTCGGCGGCCGCGAACTCCTCGGCGTAGGCGGTGTCGGCGCAGCGTGTGGCATGGCCCGGCGCGGTGTGCAGCAGGACGGTCCGGTCGCAGGCCAGCGCCGTGTCCTGGAAGGCGGGGAGGACAGCGCCGGTGGCGACGGCCTCCTCGGTGAAGAGGTAGGCGGTGCCCATCAGGACGCCGATCCGGGCGCCGCGTTCGGCCAGCGGGGCGGCGGCCGCCGCGGCCATGGCGGCCGAGCGGGCGTCGTGGATGCCGCCGGCGAAGAGGATGTCCAGCTCCTCGGCCGTTCCGTGGTGCGTCCGGTCGTGGGCGAGCAGCCGTTCGGTCTGTTCCTCCCACAGCGGGAAGCTGGCCCGGGGGCCGATGTGGCCGCCGCACTCCTGCCCCTCGAAGACGAATCTGCGGGCGCCTTCGTCGAGGTAGCGCTCGAGCAGGCCGGGTGAGGGGACATGGAGGTAGGTCCGGGTGCCGGCGGCCTCCAGGGGTGCGGCCTGGGCGGGCCGGCCGCCGGCAATGATGGCGTACTCGGGGGCGAACTCGGCGACGGCGGCGAGCTGTTCACGCCGTAGCTCGGGTGGCGCGAAGCCGAGCAGGCCGACGCCCCAGGGCCGGTCGCCCAGCCGCTCGGCGGTCTCGGCCAGCAGCCGGCGCACCTGGGTGCCGTCCATCACGGCGAGCGCGAGAAAGGGCAGCCCGCCCTCGGCGGCCACCGCGGCGGCGAACGCGGCCTCGTCGCTGACCCGGGTCATCGGGCCCTGGGCGACGGGCAGATGGCGGCCTTCGGGGCGGGGCGCGAGCGGGCGGGCGCGCGCGGCCGCTGCGAGGTGATGGGTGACGGCGGCCCGTACGGCCTGGACGATGCCGCCGGTGGTGCGGTGGCGGGCGGCGAGCCGGGCGGCGAAGGCGCCGTCCTGGCCGACGGGGAGCGGGCCGGCCGGCAGGTCCGGGCGGGTGAGGACGCGGCGGCCCGCGACGAGCGTGGGCTCGCTGCCGTCCATCGTCCGCAGGACGGCGGCGACCGCCCGGGGCAGCCGTTCCTCGCCCTCGGTGGTCAGGGCCAGCTGGGAGTCGAGCAGCACGCCGGCCGCGCCGCCGGCGACGGCCGCGGCGGCGCTGTGCGGGCCGATGCCCCCGGCGGCGAGGACCGGGATGTTCACGGCAGGGTCGGCCAGGACGCGCTGGAGCAGGACGCAGGTGGTGAGGTCGCCCACCCGGCCGCCCGCTTCATGGCCGCGGACGACCAGCGCGGTGACTCCGGCGGCGCTCGCGGCCGCGGCTTCCTCGGGGGTGGTGGCCTCGGCCCAGACGCGGCGGCGGCCGCCGTCGGCCCAGTCGGGGGCCGCGGCGTAGGCCTCGGGGTCGGCGAGCAGCACGGTGTCGACCGCGTCGGGCAGTTCGGCGGGGGTGATCTGGCACCCCACCGGTATGCGCACGCCGTGCGGGCGGACCGTGCGGGCGAGCGCCTCGCGCGCCCGTCCGGCGTTGCGGCCGAGGTCCAACAGGCCGAGCGCACCGGCGCGTTCGGCCGCCGTGACGATCCGTTCGGCGGGTTCCTCGAACGGCGAGAGCGCCACGACGAGATCGCGTCCCGCGGCGGGGGGCGGGCCGGGGCGGGGAGAGAGGGGGAGAGGGGGCCGGGGGACCACGGGCGCTCCTTCTGCTGCCTGGGGGCGGACACACGCTTACCACTGCCACCTGCGGTAACCAGCGGTAGCCCCGCTGATGCCGCGTTGCATCGTGGATCCGCCCATGTGGAGTGTCAACGGCCGTGGTGCACACCGCAGTTGAATTCGGACGGCGGCAAAGTGGCGGCCCGGCACGGACTCTGGGCCCGGCGTCCCGCCCCCGACCTGCACACCTGTCCCCCGCGCCGCCCGCGTCCGGGTGCCACCGCACGCTCCCCCGCCGCCCCGGCCCATGCCCGAACGGCATTGCTTAGGTGCCGACCCGGTCTTGCCCCGGCCACGCGCAGTCATCGCGCGGCCACCGTGCCGACGCTCCGTTTGTCTTACGGGTTCACCCTGGTGCGGCTACGGTCCGCCCATGGCCCTCACCCTCCAGCAGCTGCGTTATCTGGTCGCGGTCGCGGACTCCCGGTCCATCACCGCCGCGGCCGCCGCCGTCTACGTCGCCCAGCCCGCGCTCTCCCGGGCCGTCCAGGCACTGGAGCGCGACCTCGGCGTGGCGCTGGTGACCCGAAAGGGCCGGGGCGTGGAGCTGACGCCCGAGGGAGCCCGTGTGGTGCGCCTGGCCCGTACGGTGCTGGCCGCCGTGGACGCGATCGAGGACATCGGCGAGGGGCACTGCGACGGGGCCCGCGAGCGGCTGAGTGTCGTCGCCACCCCCACCCTCGCGATCGATCTCGCGGCGGATCTGCTGCCGGCCTTCACGGCGCGCCACCCCGAGGTCGAGATCCAGCTCCTGCAGCACGACAGCCGGGAGGCGCTGGTGCAGTGTCTGGCCAACGGCTCCGCGGAGCTGGGGCTGGTGGACCTGCCGGTGGACCAGGAGCTGTCCTCGCACCATCTGCAGGAGCGTGAGGTGGTGCTGATCTCGCCGCCGGGCTCGGCGCTGCCCGATCCGCTGCCGCTGCGGCGGCTGAACGGCCTGCGGCTGGTACTGCCGACCCGGGGCACCGGCAGACGCACGGAGCTGGAGTCGATGTTCAGCCGGCTGAGGGTGCGGCCGGTGGCGGCGCTGGAGGTGGATGAGCGGCTGGCGTGGGTGGCGAGTGTGCTCGGCGGGCACGGCTCGCTGATCTGGTACCGGGACATGGCCCTGCGGACCTTCGGCTCGCGCGCCGAAGTGCGGTCCTTCACCCCGGCGCTGCTGCGGCCGGTGGGCATCGTCCATGCGCGCAATCAGTTGAGCCGTCCGGCGCGGGCGTTCCTCGCCCATGCCCAGCACAAGGCGCCCGTGCGCGAGCCGTCGCGCTGAGGCGGGGCGGGCCGCGTACCATACCGGCGCGTTATCGCTCCCATGCCCAACGGGTGAGCGGTAACGCTTGGCGCTTCGACCGTCCACCGTCACATTGGGCCGCATGTCCTCACTCCCCGCCGCATTACTGGCGACCGCCGCGCTCGCCGTCCCCCTCGCCGCCAACCCGGCGCCCTCCGCACCGTCCTCACCGTCCGCCGCGCATCCCCCGGCGCACCGGCCGCACCGAGGCGCGCCCGAGCGCGCCTGCACCCTGCCCGCCGGGCTCAAGGAGTTCAGCGGTCTGGGCGTGAGCGGGAAGCACCCGGGTGTCATCTACGCACTCAACGACAGCGGAAACACCCACCAGGTGTTCGCCGTCGACTGTTCCGGTGCCACCGGGCAGCTCAAGGCCACCTTCACGCTCGGCGGTGCGACCAACACCGACTGGGAGGCGATGGCCGTCGGCCCCGACGAGAGCGGGCGCCCCTCGATCCATGTCGGCGACATCGGCGACAACCTCGCCGGCCGCGCCGAGATCACGGTGTACCGCTTCGCCGAGCCCGACCAGCTGGCGGATGCGACGGTGCAGCCGACCGCCTTCCGCTTCACCTACTCCGACGGAAAACACGACGCCGAGTCCCTGCTGATCGACCCGACGAACCGTCAGCTGTACGTGGCGAGCAAGGTGATGGGCGCCGCGGGCAAGCTCTACAAGGCGCCGCTGCCGCCGCAGCCCGGCCAGGTCAACAGCCTCACGCCGGTGCGCGAAGACCCGGTCTGGACGACCGACGGCGCCTTCTCCCCCAGCGGCAGGTCCTACGTGCTGCGCAGCGGCGGGCCGCTCGGGCCGAACACCGGCTATGTCTACGACGCGGCCGGCACCAAGCTCGCCGAGGTCGCGCTGCCCGCCCAGCCGCAGGGCGAGACGGTGACCTACGCCGACTGCAAGACCCTGCTGGCGGGCTCGGAGAACGACAGCCAGATCTGGCGGGTGCCGCTGCCGCCCGAGGCCGCACCCGGCTGCTGATCCGTCAACTGCCCTTGAGTACCTCGGGGTTGGCGCAGTGCGCCAGCGGCTCGCCGCGCAGGTGGCGGCCGACGTCCCCGGCGACGATCCGCGCGGCCTTGTGCGCGACCTGCCGGCTGCCGCCCGCGATGTGCGGGGTGAGGACGACGCCGGGGGCGGTCAGCAGCCGGGAGCCGGCGGGCAGCGGCTCCTCGGGGAAGACGTCGAAGCCGGCGCCGGAGAGCTGCCCGGAGTCCAGCGCGTCACAGACCGCGTCGTAGTCGAGGAGCGCGCCGCGGGCGCAGTTGACCAGAACGGAGCCGCGCGGCATGGCGGCGATCTGCTCGCGGCCGATCATGCCCTTGGTCTCGTCGGTGACGCGGGCGTGCAGGGAGACGATGCGGGAGCGGGTGAGCAGCTCGTCGAGGGAGACCGGCTCGGCGATGCCCGCCAGCGCCTCGGGGCGTACGTAGGGGTCGTGGACGAGGACGTGGGCGCCCATTGCGGCGAGGACCTTGGCGACGCGGCTGCCGATGGCGCCGTAGCCGATCAGGCCGACGGTGGCGCCGTCGATCTCGATGCCGCAGTTGTCGTAGTCGTAGTAGTCGCCGCGCCAGAGGCCGCGGCGCAGGTCGGTGTGGGTGTCGCCGACGCCGCGGGCGGCGGCGAGCAGCAGGGTGAGGGTGTGTTCCGCGGTGGCGGTGGCGTTGCGGCCGGGGGCGTAGCAGACGGCCACGCCGTGCCGGGTGGCGGCGTCGAGGTTGACGTTGACCGGGCCGCCGCGGCTGGTGCAGAACAGCTTCAGATCGGGGCAGTGGGCGAGGATGCGCGCGGTGAGCGGGCCGTGTTCGGTGACGCAGATCTCGACGCCCCGGAGCGCCTCGATCATCTCGTCCTCGGTGCCGGAGGCCTCGATGACCTCGGCGACCGGGCCGAAGGGGGTGTGCGGCCAGCCGAACTGCAACTCCCGGATGTCCAGCGGTGTTTCCCCTGCAGCCGTGCGTACCGCCTCGGCGAACAGGCTGGGGCGGATGAAGTGGTTGCCGGCGGCGAGGACGGTGGTGCTCATGGGGTGGGTGCTCCAGGGTTACGGGGTCAGTGGAGGGCGGTGGCCGGGGTCAGGGCCGGGGCGTTGTAGCTGAGCAGGGCGGTGCGCCCGTGCGCGAGGCGGATCTCGGTGAGGGCGCCGTTGTGCAGCAGAGGGAAGACCCGTCGGTAGTCGGTGAGCGGGATGCCGAGGAGGTGGCAGAGCAGCAGCCGCAGCAGGGTGGAGTGGGCGACGACGAGGATCCGGCCGTCGGGCTGTTCGCAGGCGAGGTCGGCCAGGCAGGCGGCGGCGCGTTCGGCGGCCTGCCGCGGGTGTTCGCCGCCGGGCAGATGGCGCTCGACCGGGTCGGCGAGGAAGGCGGCGAGCTGCTCGGGGAAGCGCTCGCGCATCTCGCCCCTGGTCAGGCCCTCGCCTCGGCCGAAGTCGAGTTCGTAGAGCCGCTCGTCGATGCGAGGGGTGAGGCCGCAGGCGTCGGCGGCGGGGCCGGCGGTGAGCCGGGCGCGGGCGAGCGGGGAGCTCCAGACGGCGGTGAGGGAGGCGGTGGCGGCCCAGGCGGCGAGGTCCGCGGCCTGTGCGCGGCCGTGGTCGGTGAGGGGGACGTCGGTGCGGCCGGCGTAGCGGTTCTCCGCATGCCAGACGGTCTCGCCATGGCGTACGAGGATGAAGTCGGTCACGGGGCGGCCCTCCTGCGGGCGTGTGCGGCCACGGCGTGGTCGAGCCAGCCGCGGCGGGTGAGTTCGTCGACGAAGCGGAGGTAGAGGGGGGTCCAGCGGGCGGTGCGGGCCGGGGACGGCCGGATTTCGTCCCCGATACGGACCATCGACGCGGCCGCTTCCTCGAGGGGCACGCCGGAGGACGTGGCGGCGAGGACGGCCATGCCGAGGGCGCCCTCGGCCTGTTCGGGGAGCCGGACGGGCCGGCCGAGCACATCGGCCCGCAGCTCGCACCAGTAGCGGTTGCGGGCGCCGCCGCCGGTGAGGGTGAGCGGGCCGTCGACGGGGGCGCCGAGCAGGTCGAGATGGTCGAAGCAGAGCCGTTCGAGGCAGGCGACGCCCAGGAGGTAGGCGTGGAACTCGGCGGCGCGGGTGGGGACCTCTCCGATGACGAAGGGTTCGGCGTCGGGGGCGCGGAAGGGGAAGCGTTCGCCGCCGGTGGAGACCAGCGGGTAGGCGACCGCGTCCGGGTCGAGGGCGGCGGCCCGCTCGGTGAGCACCTCGAGGTTCTCGCCGTGGAAGTGCTGGGAGAGGACGCCCGCGCCGCTGCTGGAGGCGCCGCCCGGCAGCCATGTCCCGCCCGGCCCGCGGTGGCAGTAGACGACGCCCGACGGGTCCCGGACCAGGTGCGGGCTGCTGCCCTTGAGGACGAGGGTGGTGCCGAGGACGGAATTCCAGGCGCCGGACGCAAGGGCCCCGGCCCCGATCTGTGCGGCGCAGCCGTCCGTCATACCGGCGACGACGGCGGTGCCGGGCGGAATCCCGGTGGCGGCCGCGGCATCGGCGCACACGGTGCCGAGCACGGTCCCGGGCCGTACGACACCGGGCAACATGCCCTCCGGCACGCCGAGTTCGGCCATCACCTTCTCCGGCCACCGTTCCTCGGTGAGGTGGTAGCCGGTCTTGAGGGCGTGGCTGGCGTCGCTCGCCACCTGATGCCCCGTCAGTCTCCAGGTGACCAGGTCGACCTGATGCAGCAGGCGCGTCCCCTCGGCCGCGGGTTCGCGGTCCAGCAGCCAGCGGAGCTTGGGCAGTGCCCAGGACGGCTGCATGCTGCGGTAGCCCAGCTCCTGCCAGACCTGCGCACCGGCCGCGTTGACGACGGCGGCCTGGGTGTCGGCGCGCCCGTCGTCGTACATCAGGCCCGGTGTGAGCGGGGTGCCGTGGGCGTCGGCGAGCAGGATCGTGCCGGAGGTGCCGTCGACGGCGAGGCCGCGCACCCGCCGCGCGTCGATGCCCGCCAGGGCCTCCCGGCACGCGGCGGCGAGCGCCGTCCACCACTCCTCGGGGTCCTGCTCATGGCGCCTGCCCTCGCGGCGGCCGGTCAGCGGGTGGGCACCGGTGGCGAGGACCTGGCCGGTGCCGTCGACGGCGGCGCAGCGGGCGCTCTGGGTGCCGAGGTCGAGGCCGAGCCAGACGCCGTCGAGGGTGGGGGTGCGGGATTCAGACACGGGTACCTCCGAGAGGGGTGCCGACGCCGGCGCTCTTGCGCCACACCGCGCCGCTGCGCCAGCCGGCCTCACGGGCGAGGCCGCGCCAGCCGAGGAAGTCGTCGTAGAGCACGGTGTAGAAGGCGGCGCGTTCCGGATCCGGCTCCCAACTCCGTTGCATACGGACGTACTTGGCGGCCGCGCGATGCATGCTGCTCTCGGCCCCGGTACGAACCAGGCCCGTCAGGAAGGCCCCCTTCGCGCCGAGCTCGGTGTCGCCGGAGCGGGCCGTCGGCACCCCGGTCGCATCGGCGATCAGCTGGCACCAGGCGTCGCTGTTGGCGCCGCCGCCGCACAGCCGCAGCTCGCTGATCTCCGTACGGGCGGCGGCCAGCGAATCCCGCAGCACCAGGGAGAGGCCGTCGAAGACGGCGCGGGCCAGGTCGGCGGGGGTGTGTTCCAGGGACATGCCCCAGAAGGAGCCGCGGGCGCGCGGGTCCAGGAAGGGCGCGCGCTCGCCCGCCGGGGAGAGGTACGGCAGGAACGTCAGCCCGCGGGCGCCCGGCTCCGATGCGAAGGCCAGCTGCGCCAGCTCCGGAGGGCCGGGCAGATGCAGCAGCCGCGCCGCCCAGCCGAGCACCTCCGCACCGTTGAGGGTGGGGAAGGCGCGCAGCACCCGTTCGCGGCCGCGGTAGGCGATATGGATGCCGGACGGTTCGCCGGTGGTGTCGATCCCGGTGCGGACGATCTCGGTGCACAGGGTGGTGCCCAGGATGCTGCACGCCTGGCCGGGGTTGACCACGCCGACGCCGCGGGCGGTGGCGGCGATGTCGTACGGGGACATCACCACCGGCAGCCCGGCGGGCAGGCCCAGTTGCTCCGCGGCGCCGCCGGTCAGCTCGGCGATGCGCTGCGACTCCCCCAGCACGGTCGGCAGCAGCCGCCGGTAGGCGCTCAGCCCGAACAGCTCGAGGATGTACGGGTCGTAGTCGCCGGTGGCGTGGTCGAGGAACGGGGCCGAGGCATCGGATTCATCGGTCGCCCGCACGCCGGTGAGGCACAGGAAGAGCCAGCCGGCGGCGGTGAGCGAGGTGGCGGAGCGGGCGAGCCGGTCCGGGTCGTGGGCGGCGAGCCAGCTGAAGAGGGCGTTGGGCATGCCGGTGCAGGTCAGCGAGCCGTTGCGGCGGAAGGCCGCCTCGAGGACGCCGTCGCGCTGCCAGGCGGTGAGCAGGTCCCCGGCACGCCCGTCGGACCACAGGACGGCGGGTCCGGTGGGGCGGCCGCGGTCGTCGACGAGCCAGGCGCCGTCGCCCTGGGCGGTGAAGGACACCAGCCATACGGGGTCGGCCAGGCCGTCGAGGACCTCGCGGACGGTATGGACGACGGCACTCCAGACGGCATCCATGTCCTGTTCGGCCCAGCCGGGGTGCGGGCGCAGGACCTCGGTGGCCCGGCGGGCGACGGCGATCTCGGTGCCCTGGTCGTCGAAGACGACGGACTTGATCACCGTGGTGCCGACGTCGATGGTCAGTACGGACATCAGTGGGGTCCTCTCACGCCGGGGCCGACGCGGCGGCGGGCGCACCGGTCTGCGGCGCGCCCTCCGCGGTGGGCGACTCGTCCGGCAGCTTCAGGAAAAGGGCGAGAACGGTGCTCACCGCGTACATCCCCGCGAAGATCCAGACAACCCCTGCGACACCGAGCGGTCCCACGAAGGCCGCGACCACGGCGGGGCCGACGAAGGTGCTGGCGCCCGCGCCCAGGTTGAGCGCGGCCAGCGCCTGCCCCTTGTGCCGCGGTTCCATACTGGGCACCAGCGCCGACAGCGGTACATATCCCGCCAGCGTAGCCCCGTAGAACGCGGCCACCACCAGGGCGAGCGGGAAGTTGGCGCCCGCCGCGTTGGGTACGTAGAAAAGCAGCAGGGTGCTCACGGTGCAGCCCGCGCCGCCGAACCAGGCGATGGTGCGGCGCCAGCCGAAGCGGTCGCCGAGCACGCCGAAGAGCAGGTTGGCGAAGATATTGGTCGCGAACATCGCGCTGAGCAGATGCAGCCACTGGGTGAGGCTGAAGCCGACGGTCTTGGTGAAGTGGATCGGCATGATCACGAAGAAGCCGAACTGCGAGGCCGTGTTGATGACCCGGACGACCGAGCCCAGGCCGACGCGGGGGTTGCGCCACAGGATGGTGACGCTGCCGACGAGCGTGACGAGCGGGCTCTCGGTCCGCGGCTTTGCGCCGCCCCGGTCGTCTCGTACCAGGAGCAGGGCGATCAGCCCGCCCACGGCCACCAGGGCGAGTGCGGCCCAGAGCGTGGCGTAGGCGCCGATGTGCGGGATGAGTCCGCTGGCGACCAGCGAGCCGAGCGTGGGCAGGCCGCCGGTGAAGGCGAACCAGAACCAGCCCATGGCCGTGCCGAGGCGGGCGCGGGGTGCCACCGCGGCGATCCAGACCAGGAAGCCGTAGGCGAAGAGCGGGTAGCCCAGGCCGCGCAGGCCGTAGCCGAGCATCATCAGCGGATAGCTGGCCAGGGGTATGGCGGCGGACAGGAAGAGCACCTGGAAGGCGGCCCAGATGCCCAGGCCGGTCCACATGACGCGGCGCGGGCCCCACAGGTCGGAGAGCACTCCGGAGAGCCAGGCGGCGATGCCGGCGGCGACTCCGTAGACGGTGAAGAGCAGCGCGACGCGGGACTGGGAGAAGCCCTGGTCGATGAGATACGGCGAGAGGTAGCCGGACTCGACCCCGTCTCCGATCATGAAGAGGAGGAGTCCGAGGTATCCCCACACAAGGGTCGGCGGAATGCCCAGGCGGTTGATCAGCGAACGCGACGGAGAGTTCGGCATCGAATCTCCCTTTCTGCGGCGGCTCGGCAGGAGAGGGGTGCGGCGAATGGAGTGATGGAACAGCCGCGCAGAATCGGGCGTCAATGGCCGTCGGAATCTTCGCATCGGGGCCACGACCAGCCGTGTTGCCTCGTACCGGAACCGCATGTGGACAGCGCCGGGGCCGGGCGTGCAGTGTGAAATCCGTGCGAACATAACGCGGCGAATTCACGCGGGCGGCGCCTTCACGCGGCGGATGCCCGTGCCGGATGCACCCGGCGGACGCGGCGGGCCGGACAGGGAGCGGAGAGCGATGGACCGGGTCGAGGCCCAGGAGGAGCGGCGGCGGCAGATGCGCGAGCGCGTCATCGCCAGCGGCTTTGTGCGCACCTCGGAGCTCGCCGCGGAGTTCGGTGTCAGCCTGATGACGGCGCACCGCGATCTGGACGCGCTCCAGGCGCAGGGCTGGCTGCGCAAGGTACGCGGCGGGGCGACGGGGCTGCCGTCGGCGCAGTTCCACGGCAGCGTCGCGGAGCGGATGGCCACGATGGCGGCGACCAAGCAGCAGCTGGCGCGGGCCGCGGCGACGCTGCTGGTGCCCGGCCAGACCGTGCTGCTCGACGACAGCACCACGTGTCTCCTCCTGGCCCACCAGGCCACCGAGCACACCCCGCTGACCGTGATCACCAACTCGCTCCCGGCGATCACCACCCTCGCCAAGGAGCCCGGTATCTCACTGATCACGCTGGGCGGCGCCTACTTCCCCGCGTACGACGCCTTCATGGGGCTGCACACCGCGGACGCGGTACGGGCCTTCCGCGCCGATGTGCTGTTCCTGTCCACCACGGCCGTCACCAACGGCCGCTGCTATCACACCTCGCCGGAGACGGTGCAGGTCAAGCGGGCGATGATGGAGTGCGCGGCGCGCCGGGTCCTGGTCGCCGACCACACCAAGTTCACCAAGGACGGTCTGTACGCGCTCGCGCCGCTGACCGACTTCGACCTGCTGATCGTGGACGACGGCCTGCCCGCGGAGCAGATCCGGGCGGTGCGGGCGGGCGGGACCGAGGTGATGGTGGTGCCGCAGAAGCCGTAGGGGTGCCGTCCGGTGGATCAGGTGAGCCGCAGCCGGAACTGCCACAGCTCGGGGAAGAACCGGGCGCCGGCCCGTGCCGCGAGATACGAGACGCCGGTGCTGCCTCCGGTGCCCGGTTTGCCGCCGATCTGCCGTTCGACGACGAGCACATGGCGGGTGCGCCACAGTGCCCATGCCTGGTCGTGGTCGAGGAGGGCTTCGGCGAGTTCGTTCAGGGCGTGGTGGGCGGGGTCGCGGGTGATCTCGGCGTAGGCGGTGTGCCGCTCCTCGGCGGTGTCGACGCCGAAGCCGGCCTTGGCCAGGACGGTCAGGAAGCCGTCCCACAGGCTGGGCTGGGCCACCCTCCGTTCGAGGCGGGTGCGCTCGGCGGCGGTGAGCCATGGCATCCGGTCGAGGCGCGGGGGCGCCTGCCGTCCCGAGAGGATCTCGATCTCGTGGAACTGCGCGGACTGGGCGCCGCTGGCCGTTCCCAGTCCGCCGCGGAAGGCCAGGAAGTCCTTCGGCGTCATGGTGTCGAGCAGCTGCATCGTGTCGAACAGGGCCCGCTCTATGGCGTGGCAGCGCCGCAGTCGGATCCTGGGCATACAGATCTCCCCGGCCATCATCCGCTCGCGGGCGTCGGCGAGTTCGTGGAGCAGCAGCTGGAACCACAGCTCGTGTACCTGATGGACGGTGATGAACAGGTGCTCGTCGTGGGCCGGCACGCACCGGGGAACGTGCAGGTCGAGCAGGTCGGACAGGCGCAGATAGTCCCCGTAGGTCGGATCGTTCCCGGGCGTCAGGTCGTTCCCGTGGGCCAGGTCGTTCCTGTCGGTCGGGGCGTTCTCGGTGGGCGCCGTCACGAAGCCTCCTCCTCCGGGTGGCCGAGTCCCTGCGCGGCGAAGGTTTCGCGCACACCGGGCAGGTCGAACGCCCCCACCGAGGCGCACAGTTTCAGCGTCGAGCGGGCGATGTCGTTGATGCGCCGGTCTCCCGTGTCGCCGCCGTAGCAGTCGCGCAGGACCTCCTCGGCGGTCGGCGCGTCGAGCCCGGCCAGGAGCAGGGACGCGCGGACCGGCTGCAGGTCCCAGGTCAGGGCGGTGCGGATCATGGCGGGCATCGCTTGGGCCGCCCGGATGCGGTCGGTGGTGTCCAGCCGCGTCCACAGTTCCTGGAAGAGCAGGCAGAAGAAGCGGTGGTGCCGGCCTTCGTCCCGGGCGTGGTCGCGCAGCAGGTCGCGTACGGTGCCGACCACGGTGGTGTCGCCGGGCACCTCGTTGAGTACGGCCGTGATCAGGGTTTCGAAGACGACGGCCTGGAGGATGCCCGCCAGCGCGGGGGCGTCGGGCAGCAGGCTGCGGCCCGCCTCCTGAAGCCGGCCGACGAAGCCTCCGTAGTCCCAGTCGGGGACCTCGATCCCGGTCACCGCGGCGATCTGATCGGCCAGGTCGAGACTGTAGAGGGCGTGGTAGCCCTCGTCGCAGTAGACCTTGAAGGCGTCCATACGGAGCGACGCGGGCAGATCGAGGCCCGACCGGTTGTTGGCGACCGGCTCGGCGGCTTCGTTGACGATCCGGGTCTCCAGGTGGGTGGTGGAGATCAGGAACTGGTAGAGGTGACGGACCGTCAATTCGCCAAGGTGTGCGGGCGGCAGTCCGGCCACGGCTTCGTGCCGCACGTACGGGACCAGGGCGGTGGGGAAGAAGACCTTGCCCCGCTCGGCCTCCTCATGGAAGAGGCGGCGCACTCCGGTGCGGACGCCGGCCGCCTCGTACCAGCGGTCGAGCGGGCCCGGTCCGGTGCGCGGGTATCCCGTCGGCCGGCGTGGGGGGTCTTGCCTCGTCATGGGTGTCTCCGCATCCGGAGGGCCAGGAAGTCGCCGAGACGCATGAGGGCCTCGCGCACCAGGAGGGGGTCCAGGGTGTGACAGATGCGGAACCAGCCGGGTTCGGGCGAGTGGAACGCCTCGCCGGGCATGATGCTCACCCTTGTGCTGTCGAGGACGGCGCGCCACAGGGCGCGTTCGCCGACGGCGTCCGGGGACGGCAGCCACGCGCCGAGGTCGGCCCAGAGGGAACAGCCTGCCTGGGCGGGGACATAGGGGATGCTCAGCTCGTCCAGCAGGCGGGCGGTGCCCTGGTACGAGGCGGCGAGGCGGCGGCGGTTCTCGGCGAGGACGCGGTCCACCCAGCCGGTGTCGTCGAGCAGTTCGGTCAGCAGCGCCTGGGTGTCGGTGGAGACCGGTGCGAAGTAGGCGAGCGCGCGGGCGGCGGCACGCACCGTGGGATCCGGAGTGTGCAGGACGCCGACCTTGAGTCCGGGCAGCCCGAAGTCCTTGGCGAATCCCCACACCACATGGGTGCGGTCGGACCGGGCCGGATTCGCGGCGGGGACGAGCAGACTGGTGAACGGCTCGGGGCCGAAGGCCGAGTTGGCGTAGATCTCGTCGGCGATGATGTCCACACCGTGGTCCGCCGCGGCTCCCGCCACCTCGCGCAAGGTCTCGGCCGGGTACACCGTGCCCGTCGGGTTGGCCGGCGACGCGAGCGCGACGGCCCGTACGGTGATGCCGTCGCGGTGGGCCCGGGTCACGGCGCGGTCGATGGCCGCCGCCGTCGGCCGGAAACCGTCGCCCGCCGCGCCCTGCGCGGGCAGCAGCAGGGCACCGGAACGCCCGGCCAGGTCCGTGTCGAAGGCACCGTAGTAGGGCGCGGGTACGACGATCGCGTCACCCGGGTCGCACAGTGCCGAGGCGATGACGTCCAGCGCCGCCGTCGCCCCGCTCACCACCACCAAGTCGTCGGCCGCGACCGTGTACCGGCAGACGCGCGAGAGCAGGAACGCGATCCGCTCACGCAGCGCCGGGGTGCCGTACAGGGGGGCGTAGCGGGTGTCCGTCTCGGTGAGCGGCCGGCGCCGGGTGACGCGGTCGGCGAGCAGGTCCCACAGCAGCCGGTTCTCGGCGGTGCCGAGGTTGAGGTAGCCGTCGGGGCGGAGCTCGGGGTGGTACGGGTGGGCCTCCGCGCGGAAATGCGCCTCGGCGATGGCCGGCGAGCCGGCGACCAGGCGGGCGGCCTGCCGGGAGACCATCACCGCCCTCCCCGTGGGTCGGCGTCCACCACGTCGGCTGCCCGGCACCTGAGCGGGGTGCCGGTGAGCAGGCCGGGGTGCACCCCCAGGCCCATCGACGCGTCGATCACCGCGCCGTGCAGGACCTGCGACTGCTTACCGGCCAGCCACCACACGACGTCGCCGATCTCCTCGGGCCGGATGAGCCGGCCCCTCGGCAGCCTCGCCGCCAGCTCGGCGCGCTCGCCGGGGCCGAGCGGCGCCAGGGTGCTCGCCTCGAACATGGCGGTGTCGACCGCACCGGGGCAGACCGCGGTGACGTCCACCGGACTGTGCACGAGCTCGGCGGCGAGGTGCCGGGTGAGGTACGCCAGGGCGGCCTTGCTCATCCCGTCCGCGATCCCCATGCCCGGGAATTCGGCGATGCCGCCGCCCACGCTGGCGACATTGACGATCTTGCCGTAGCCGCGGTCCAGCATCGCGGGCAGCAGCTGCCGGCTGAGCCAGAGCGGACCGACGGTGTTGATCTGCATGAACGCGGCATCGCGTGCGTGACGCGGACCGTCGACGTACCAGTCGACCGTCTTCGAACCGACCGCCGCATTGTTGACGAGCACATCGACCGGTCCGGGCAGCTCCTCCAGGAGCCGCACATGATCGCTCCACTCGCCCTGGCTGAATTCGAAGGCCCGGACCGGACGGGGGCAGATGCGGTTCAGCTCGGCCACCAGAGCCGCCGCACGCTCACGCCCCGAGTGATAGGTGAACCAGACATGGTCGCCACCGTGTGCGAACCGCTCCACACAGGACCGTCCGATTCCGGCCGAGCCACCGGTGATCAGAACATTGCGCGCTGTCATACAGCTCCCCGAAGCAGTGAACCGCCGTCGGAGCGCAACTCTCCCGCATCTGCGAGCCTGAAGTCTGCTGTGCTTTCACATGAGCAAGGAAAGTCGGCCATTAGGCCTGCATGTGCGATCGTCCGAGGCCGACGGCCCTCTCACGTGCCCCGCCCGGGGTCTCACCTGCGGGATCAGTCCAGGCCCAGTACCGCGGGCTCGGCGGCCAGTTCGCGGAAGGCCGCCCCGGGATCCGTGAGCAGCTTGCGCCGGTCCAGGTCGAGCAGGCCGCCCACGGCGCGCAGCTCCGCGGCCACCGTCCCGTCCCCCTTGGTGACCGTCTGCTCGACGACGAACGTCCTGCCCTCGCCCCATACGAACGCGCAGCTGACCTGGACCTCGTCGCCGGCCCGCAGCTCGCGCCGGTAGCGGATGGTGGTCTCGATGGTCACCGGGCCGATGCGCCGGTCCAGC
Organism: Streptomyces sp. NPDC048483; assembly: GCF_040651455.1. Taxonomy (NCBI): domain Bacteria; kingdom Bacillati; phylum Actinomycetota; class Actinomycetes; order Kitasatosporales; family Streptomycetaceae; genus Streptomyces; species Streptomyces sp. NPDC048483. The sequence continues at coordinate 1,931 of NZ_JBEZJZ010000105.1, read as the reverse complement.
AGGTCGCTCTGCCGGACGCCGCTCGCCTGCAGCAGCGACCAGCGGGCGTGCTCGGCGTACTGGAGGTAGACGGCCTGGTTGAGATGGCCCTGGGTGTCGGTCTCGTAGCCGCGGACGGTGATTCCTACCGCGAAGGGTGCCGCCGTGCCGGTCGTGCCGGTCGTGCCTGTCGCGTCTGCCACGTTCTCTCCCGCTCCCCCTGGCGCCGACCTTCCGGCCGGACGCGTCGGACCTCACTGGCCACTCGCGTCACATGGTAGGCGCCAGGGCCGGCGGCCCCTCGGCGGGCGCCCGTCAGGAGCCGCTCGTCTTCAGCGTCAGGTCCCACTTGGCCAGCGCCTCGTCGACCGGCTGGAAGATGGTGACGGTGTCGCCGCCGTCGCTGCAGGTGGCCGTGCCGCCGCCGGAGTGCAGTCCGACGGCCTTGGGGGAGCCGGGCTGGGTGACATACGAACCGCCCGAATCCCCGGGCGCCGAGCAGGCGTTGGTGAACGACAGCCCATCGACGATGGCGGTGCCGTAGTCCACGGTCTGTTCGGTCCGGGTGATCTCACCGCAGTGCCAGCCGGTGGCCTCGCCGGAGTGGCACACGGACGTGCCCGACACGCCCTCCTGCGAGCCGGTGACGGCGACCGGCTGCCCGCCCTGGCCCGCCACGTTCGGGGACAGGCGCCAGCCCGGCCCGTTGACGGTGACCAGCCCGAAGTCGCCCTCTCGGCCGATCACGCTGTGCCCGCCGCCCTCGTTGGAGGTGCCGATCACGCTGCCGTCCTTGCCGTATGCGGACTGGTCGGCGTCGTTGGTGCAGTGACCGGCCGTCAGAAAGCCCTCGAAGCCGGCCGAGCCGGTCACCGAGAAGCCGATGGAACAGATGCCCTCCTGACCGGGCATCCAGCGCTCGCCGCCAATGACCGTGCCGCCCTGCTGGCGCGGCGCCTGGTCGCTGCGCTCGATGGTCACCGGGATGTGGGAGGGGGCGGCGAGCGCGCGTACGGCGTTCTCGAAGGAGTCGGTCGCGGCGCTGCTGGCCCGGCGGTCGATGCGGACGACGACGCCATTGGCGCGCTCGTCCACGCCCCAGCCGGTGACGCCCGGCACGCCGTGGCCGGCCCGGGTGCCGATCTGCCGGACGAGTTCGATGAGCGCGGCACGGCTGTGCGCGACGGTCTTGGGCAGCGCGCCGGCGGCCCGTACGCGCTCCGCGTCGGTGGCGACGGTGACCGCGACGATCAGCTTGCCGACCGTCTTGTCGAACCACATGCCGGCGGGTGGCGCGGTGAGCACCCGGCGCACCGCGGCGGCGGCCCGCTGCGCCTCGGCCTCCTGCGCGAGCCGGGTGCGGGCCTGATCGGGCGTCAGTCCCAGGTCGCGGCGCATCGCGTCGAGCATGCCGCGGGGCGAGGGCTGGGGCGTGGGGTCGGGCTGCGGTGCGGCGTGCGCCGAGCTGAGCGGGCCTGCGGCGGCCATGACGGCGGCCATGGTCGCGCCCCAGAGAGCGGCCTTGCGGAAGCGGCGGTGCATCGGGGATCTCCTCGCGGGGTCGAGTACGCGTCGATACCGGTGCGTCGAGCCTCGTCGACCGCGCGGTGTGCGGCATCGCGGAGATCCCTTGCATCATGACCCGGTGACATCACCTTCTGATCGTCAAATCCCCCTCCCCTGCGGGCCTCACGTCCTGGCCCGGCTGCCGGAGGCCTTCCGCAACGTCAGCTACTCGGGCGCCCGCCATCCGGGAGCCGGGGCACCTGAATGCCCGTTACCCACCGGGGACGCGGCCGACGGTCTCGCCGGGGGCGCGAACTGCCAGCGCTATGCCTACGCCGTACTGCGGCATTTCGGTCTGCGGGTCCCGCCTCTGCGGTCGGCGGAGCTGTGGGCGGACGCATCGGCGACCGTACGCGTCGGCCGGCCGCGGCCGCTGGACCTGGTGC
>NZ_JBEZJZ010000104.1:0-29468 GCF_040651455.1 Streptomyces sp. NPDC048483 | reverse complement strand
GGGGGGGGGGCCCCCCGGGGGGGGGCCCCGTCCCCCCCGGGGGGGGGCGGCCCCGCGTCCGTTTGCGGCGCCGGCCCAGGGCGCTGTTGTCACGTCCCGCCCTAGCGGAGGGCGGGGGTGAGGCGGGCCTCGGCGGGGAGGTGGGGGTGGCCGCCGGGGCCTCTTCGTCCGGGCGGTGGTGTGGGTGCGCCGTCGCGCCTGGCCTGGACGGCGGGCGTGGCCGGGTGCGTGGCGGGTTTCGCGGCGGGCCGCGGCGCGGGCGGCACATAACGGTCCGGGGCGGTCAGCACCGTTAGTGCGGTCGCCGCCGCGACCAGCCCGGTGAGCCCGAGCGCCGCGCCGGTGGTCCACCGGATGTGGCGGGCGCTCGCGGTCCGTACGGAACGCGGGGCGGGCAGGGTGACCTTGTGCGCGGCGGCCAGCTCGGTGAGCCGGACGCGCAGCATCTCGCCCTGCCGTACCGGAGACCGGCCGGCCAGCCCCAGCTCCGGCAGCCGTTCGGCGAGCTGTTCGCGCGCATACATCAGCCGCCCGGCCGCCGCGGGTGTGCTCGCCTCGATCTCGGCCGCCGTCTCGTACAGGCCGAGCCCGACCCCGTCGTGCAGCAGCAGCGTGCGGCGGTACGCGACGGGCAGCTCCAGGAACGCGCGCAGCAGTGCACGGTCCTCGGCCGTCCCGGTCTTCACGGAGACCCGGAGCCGCGGCCGGAACCCGTGCCATGGCGACAGCGCATACTCGTACGCCCTCGCCCGCACCCACCCCGCCGGGTCCGCATCCACCGCCACTTCAGGCCACCGGTGCCACGCCTGCTGGAACGCCCGCTCGACGGCCCGCCGCGCCCGCCTGGGCCGCCCGGTGAGCAGATACGTCTGACGGATCAGGGTGTCGGCGTGCCGGGTGCAGAGGGCGTCGAAGGCGGCGGAGGGGGTGGTGTCGGGGGTCGGCTTCCGCTTGCGCTTGCTCATCTCTGCAGTGTGGAAAACGCGCACAAGCGAACGAAGTGCGACACGTCGGGCATTCCGTCACTACTCGGATGAAATGGGTGCAGTTGGCGGCGCGCCCTGGTGAGCCGGCGGACCGCGCACCCGCTCCGCCTACTGCTGCGTGCTCAGCAGGTCTCGCAGCTGCTCCGGCAGCAGACGCTCACAGGACTTGGCCGATTTCTGGGTCAGGGCGTCGTCCACGCAGGTGAAGTAGTCGCGGTAGACGATCTCGACGGTGAAGGTCGCGGCCACCATCATCAGCGCCAGCGCGGCGGTCACCAGCCCGGCGATCGCCGCGGTCGTCTGCGGCCGGGTCGAGGCCGGGCCGGACGGGCCGGCGGCCGAGGGCGCCGGGCGCCCCTCCATCGCCGCGGTGGTCGCCGCCGCGGCCGACTTCGCGGCACCCGGCTTGGCGCGCAGCGAGCTGATGCCCCAGTAGAGGGCCAGCGCGGCCAGCAGCAGCGAGACCTCCGGCAGGCTGAGGAACACAAAGAAGAACGCCCACATGCCGGAGAGCAGGGCGTAGCGCGCGCGGCGCTGGGCCGGGTCGGTGGGGTCCCAGCGAAGCCCGCCCGGTCCGCCGCCGGGGCCGCCCTGGCCGCCGCCCTGCTGACCGCCGCGGCCGCCCTGCCGGGAGCCGAACCCGCCGCTCTGCCGCCCCGGCTGCCGGCTGCTCCACTGGCTGCCCCACGTCGGCGACGGCTCGTCCTGCGGCGCCTGCTCCTGGTCGCCGTTGTCCCCTTGGGGCCGGCGCGGCCGCCACTCCTGGTCGGGGGCGTCGGCCGGCGGGGCGGCGAAGGGGTTGTCGTGGTCCGGGGTGTGGGCGCGACGGCGCTTGCCGTCGGACGTCTCGCCGGACGTCTCGTCGGAATCCGGGGACTCCGGCGACTCCGGCTCGGGAGAAGTGCTGCCCGCCGAAGAGGACGACGACTTGCGCTCACGCAGCAGGACCGCCCCCGGGGCGGTGACGGGCTGGGGGCACCTCCCAGCGGTGGCCGGGGGAGGGAGCAGGAGGGCCGCGCTGCGGCGTCGGTCCGTCATCTGGTGTGCGTCTTCCCCTTGTCTCGTCCGTGCGCGGGCCGACAGGCGGCAGCGCCCGGTTACCACGAACTGCATGCGGTCTCCGCCCTGACGCTACCTCCCGTGACCGCCCCCGTCCCGTGGGGGCCGCTCGGAGTGCCGGTATCGTTGCTGACGGTCGGCGCCTTCGTAGGGTTCCCCGGATTTGCGGTACCCACGGCCTTGTACGACCACACAAAGCACCGAAACGAGAAAGAGCCCCGCCGTGGCTTCCTCCCCAGCCCCCCTTCCGCCCCCCGCGCGCCTTGTCGTCCTCGTCTCCGGTTCCGGTACGAACCTGCAGGCGCTTCTGGACGCCATCGCCGAGCAGGGCCCGGACGCCTATGGAGCCCAGATCGTGGCCGTCGGCGCCGACCGGGGCGCGATCGCCGGGCTGGAGCGCGCCGAGCGGGCCGGTCTGCCGACGTACATCTGCCGCGTCAAGGACTACGACAGTCGCGAGGACTGGGATGCGGCGCTCGCCGAGGCGACCGCCGCCCATGAGCCCGACCTCGTCATCTCGGCCGGCTTCATGAAGATCCTCGGGAAGGAATTCCTGGCCCGCTTCGGCGGCCGGACCGTCAATACCCACCCGGCGTTGCTGCCGAGTTTTCCCGGTGCCCATGGCGTACGCGATGCGCTCGCATACGGCGCAAAGGTCACCGGATGCACCGTCCACTTCGTCGACGACGGCGTCGACACCGGCCCGATCATCGCCCAGGGCGTGGTCGAGGTCCGGGACGAGGACGACGAATCCGCGCTGCATGAGCGCATCAAGGAAGTCGAGCGATCGCTGCTCGTCGAGGTCGTGGGGCGCCTGGCCCGGCACGGCTACCGCATTGAGGGACGAAAGGTACGTATCTCGTGAGCGCCACCGAAGGCACGAAGCGGCCCATCCGCCGCGCACTGGTCAGCGTCTATGACAAGTCCGGGCTGGAGGAGCTGGCGCAGGGTCTGCACGCGGCGGGCGTCCAGCTCGTCTCGACCGGATCGACGGCCGCGAAGATCGCCGGGGCCGGGGTGCCGGTCACCAAGGTCGAGGAGCTGACGGGCTTCCCCGAGTGTCTCGACGGCCGGGTCAAGACCCTGCACCCGAAGGTGCACGCCGGCATCCTGGCCGACCTCCGCCTGGAGGACCACCGGAACCAGCTGGCCGATCTCGGCGTGGAGCCGTTCGACCTGGTGATCGTGAACCTCTACCCGTTCCGGGAGACCGTCGCCTCCGGTGCGACCCCCGACGAGTGCGTGGAGCAGATCGACATCGGCGGCCCCTCGATGGTCCGCGCCGCCGCCAAGAACCACCCCTCGGTCGCCGTGGTCGTCAACCCCGCCCGTTACGGCGACGTCCTCCAGGCGGTCACCGACGGCGGCTTCGACCTCGTCACCCGTAAGCGCCTGGCCGCCGAGGCGTTCCAGCACACCGCCGCCTACGACGTGGCCGTCGCCTCCTGGTTCGCGGACGACTACGCCGCCGCCGACGACTCGGGCCTCCCCGAATTCCTGGGCGCCGCCTACTCCCGTAAGAACGTCCTCCGTTACGGCGAGAACCCGCACCAGGCCGCCGCGCTGTACGTCGACACGGCATCCATTGGCGGCTCTGCCGCGGGCGGCGGCCTCGCCGACGCCGAGCAGCTGCACGGCAAGGAGATGTCGTTCAACAACTTCACGGACACCGAGGCCGCCCGCCGGGCCGCCTACGACCAGACCGAGCCGTGTGTGGCGATCATCAAGCACGCCAACCCCTGCGGTATCGCGGTCGGCGCGGATGTCGCCGAGGCGCACCGCAAGGCGCACGAGTGCGACCCGCTGTCCGCGTTCGGCGGGGTGATCGCCGTCAACCGCCCGGTCTCCCTGGCGATGGCCGAGCAGGTCGCGGAGATCTTCACCGAGGTCATCGTGGCGCCGGACTACGAGGACGGCGCACTCGAGGCGCTGTCCCGTAAGAAGAACATCCGGGTACTGCGCTGCCCCGACGCGCCGTCGAACTCCGTCGAGGTCAAGGCCATCGACGGCGGCGCCCTCCTCCAGGTCACCGACCGCCTCCAGGCCGACGGCGACGACCCGGCCTCCTGGACGCTGGCCGCCGGCGAGGCGCTGTCCGCCGACGAGCTGGCCGAGCTGGCCTTCGCCTGGCGGGCGGGCCGCGCGGTGAAGTCCAACGCGATCCTGCTCGCCAAGGACGGCGCCACCGTCGGCGTCGGCATGGGCCAGGTCAACCGCGTGGACTCGGCGAAGCTGGCCGTGCAGCGCGCGGGCGAGGAGCGGGCGCGCGGCGCCTACGCCTCCTCGGATGCCTTCTTCCCCTTCCCCGACGGCTTCGAGGTGCTCGCCGAGGCCGGCGTCAAGGCCGTGGCCCAGCCCGGCGGTTCGATCCGCGACGAACTCGTCGTCGAGGCCGCCAAGAAGGCCGGCGTGACGATGTACTTCACCGGGACGCGGCACTTCTTCCACTGAGCGGCGACAGACGAAAGGGCCGCACCCCGCGCTCGGGGTGCGGCCCTTCGGCGTTCGCGGGCCGTCAGTAACGCGGCCGGTTGAACCAGGCGCTGCCGTCGTCCTTCGAGACGAACACAATGATCAAGATGCCGAGGGCGGTGTGCACCAGCCCCAGGGGGAAGACGACAAAGCTGCTCAGGGTGGTGGTGACACCGAAGATGATGGCGCAGACGCGGACACCGTTGCCGCCCTTGCCGAACTGCACGGCGCAGGTGATCGCGAGGACCGTGACGATCACGATCAGCGCGATCAGGGTGATCAGCACGCCCTTGCCGACGCTGAACGCGGCCAGGTCGTCATCGTCGGCGCCCATGGCCGCCTTTGACGCCTTGCTGACCTCGCCCAGGCCCCACACGGCGAAGCCGAGCCCGATGAGGTTCAGACCGGCGAGCACGAGCAGCATGACGCGCGCCGCCTTCACCCCTCCCGGCATCCCGTTCAGTACCGGCACACCCGGCATTCCCGGGCCCGGCATCCCGGCGCCCGGGTAGGGCCCGTACGGCGAGGGCTGCGGCGGCTGTTGGGGATAGCCGTAGCCGGGCTGCTGACCCGGCGGCGGACCGTAGGGATTCTGATTCGGGTAGCTCACGGGCAATGTCCTTCGGGCGTGTGGAGCGGATACCGGCTTGCGCCGGCACCAGCGAAGTATGCGCGCCGCCGGGCGGCGATGTCCTGACGATGTCCCGTACAGCACCGCGAAGGCCCCGTTCGCGGCGGTGCGAGGGGGCCTTCGGGGCGATGGGGACAGCGCATCCGGCCGACTGTGGGCCGGATGGCGGGGCGATTACCGGGCCCGGACGACCACCGTGCCGACGACCTTGTCGGCGAAGGTCTGGTTCTTCTCGTCCCACAGCGGCCACCAGTAGCCGAGGCCGCACACCGGGGAGTCCAGGATGTGGCAGAACTTGCGGCCGAGCGCCAGACCGAAGCCGGGGAGCTGGCCGTTGTTCTCGCGGACGAGCCGGATGCCCAGGGCCTTCTTGCCCGGGGTCTGGCCGGTCTTGCCCTCCTTGACGAGGATGAGGATCGCGCCGACGATGGCGCACGCCCAGGCGATCAGGCCGAGGACGAGGACGATGCCCGCGCTGCCCTGCGCCGAGTCCCGCGCATTCTCGAGGCAGCTGATGTCGCTGCCGCAGCTGCTGACGCTGCTGTTCGCATCGTCCTGCGCACTCAGCCCGATGAAGAACGAGATGAGGCCGACAACGAGCGGCACCGCACCCACGATCAGACCGTCGATCAGGGCGGCGCCCACGCGCGCGCCCCAGCTGGCGAAGGCCATCGGCATGCCCATGCCGACCTGGCCCGGGTAGCCGTAGCCCGGCGCGGGCTGCTGCGGGTAGCCGTACTGGGCGGGCTGCTGCGGAGCGCCGTACGGCTGCTGCGGCGGTGCCTGCTGCGGGTAGCCGTAGCCCGGCTGCCCGCCCTGCGGGGGCATGCCCGGCTGCTGGGGAGCGCCGTACGGGCCCTGCGGCGGCTGCTGGCCGTAAGGATTGTTCGGGTCGCCGAAGCTCATTTGCTGTTTTCCTCCGTGTGGGTCAGTGGGGGACGACGCGGCGTGACTCGGAGGAAAACAGGTTGCACTGGCCACCCCCCGACGAAGCCTGCGGCACTGAACGACAATCCTTCTAGTTACCGCTTGGCTCTGTCCAGTCAAGGGGGTAAGGCGTTGTCCAAGTGCAATGATCAATTCCGGCCACTGGCGTCCCGCGTGCCCTGATTGGAACGTGGCCGCCCTCATCCGGGAGGATGGGGGGTATGACTGCCCAGATTCTCGATGGCAAGGCCACCGCCGCAGCGATCAAGTCCGAGCTCGCCACCCGCGTTGAGGCGCTGCAGGCCAAGGGTGTCCAGCCCGGCCTGGGCACTCTCCTGGTCGGCGACGACCCCGGCAGCCGCTGGTACGTCAACGGCAAGCACCGCGACTGCGCCCAGGTCGGCATCGCCTCCATCCAGCGCGAACTGCCTGCGACCGCCACCCAGGAGGAGATCGAGGCGGTCGTACAGGAGCTCAACGACAACCCCGAGTGCACCGGCTACATCGTCCAACTCCCGCTGCCCAAGGGCATCGACACCCACCGCGTCCTGGAGCTGATGGACCCGGCCAAGGACGCCGACGGCCTGCACCCGGTGAGCCTGGGCAACCTGGTGCTCGGCATCCAGGGCCCGCTGCCCTGCACCCCGTACGGCATCGTCCAGCTGCTGCGCCGGCACGGCGTCGAGATCAACGGCGCGAACGTGGTCGTCGTCGGCCGCGGCATCACCATCGGCCGCCCGATGCCGCTGCTGCTCACCCGCAAGTCCGAGAACGCCACGGTGACCCAGTGCCACACCGGCACCCGGGACCTGTCCGCGCACCTCCGGCAGGCCGACATCATCGTCGCCGCGGCCGGTGTGCCGCACATCATCAAGCCCGAGGACGTCAAGCCCGGCGCGGCCGTCCTGGACGTCGGCGTCAGCCGCGACGAGGCGGGCAAGATCGTCGGCGATGTGCACCCGGGCGTCGCCGAGGTGGCCGGCTGGGTCGCCCCCAACCCCGGCGGCGTCGGCCCGATGACCCGCGCCCAGCTGCTGGTCAATGTCGTCGAGGCCGCCGAGCGCGCGGCCGGCTGACCTCTACCGACCCCGAAGGGAGTGCCCCGATGTGTGCCGAAGTGCATTCGGAACAGGCATCCGAGCCGCAGCGCTCCTCGCGCCGCTTCCCGCGGGTGACGCGGGACACCGCCCGGCCGGAAGGCGGCGGCCGGGCCGCCCCGGGCGGCCTTCCCGCGCCCGCCCGGCAGTGGCCGCTGCTGACCGTCATGGGCGGTGTCGCGGCCGGGCTGCTGCTGGTCGCGGTCGACGTCTTCCGCATCGGGACGCTGGTGATCGGCCTGTCCCTGCTGGCGGGGGCGGCGCTGCGCTTCGCCCTCCCGTCGGTGGGGATGCTGGCCGTACGCTCCCGCTTCACCGACCTGGCCACGTACGGGGTGCTCGGTTCGGTGATCGTGCTGCTGTCGATGATGGTGCAGCCCAAGCCGTGGATCCATATCCCGTTCCTGGACGACATCGTGCACTTCACCGTGCGGTAGGGCCGGGCCGCATCGTGCGGTGCCGCGGCCGGATCGCGCGCCCGGCGTCCGGCCCCGGCGGGCCCGGCGTGAGTACCGTGACGTCATGGGCAAGATCAAGGTAGCCAACCCCGTCGTCGAGCTCGACGGGGACGAGATGACCCGCATCATCTGGTCCTTCATCAAGGACAAGCTGATCCTCCCGTACCTCGATGTCGACCTGAAGTACTACGACCTCGGCATCGAGAACCGTGACGCGACCCACGACCAGGTGACCCTCGACGCCGCGCGCGCCATCCAGCGGTACGGCGTCGGCGTGAAGTGCGCCACCATCACGCCGGACGAGGCGCGGGTCGAGGAGTTCCACCTCAAGGCGATGTATCCCTCGCCGAACGCCACCATCCGCAATGTTCTCGGTGGCGTGATCTTCCGCGAGCCGATCATCATGGCGAATGTGCCGCGGCTGGTCCCCGGCTGGAAGCGGCCGATCGTCGTCGGCCGCCACGCCTTCGGCGACCAGTACCGCGCCACCGACCTGCGCGTCCCCGGTCCCGGCACCCTCACGATGAGCTTCTTCCCCGCGGACGGCTCCGAGCCGAGCGAGCTGGAGGTCCACGAATTCCCGGGCTCCGGCGTGGCGCTGTCGATGTACCACCACGACGCGTCGATCCGCGACTTCGCCCGCGCCACGTTCCGCTACGGCCTCACCCGCGGGTATCCCGTCCATCTGTCCACGAAGAACACCGTCCTGAAGAAGTACGACGGCCGCTTCAAGGAACTCTTCCAGGAGATCTTCGACGCCGAGTTCGCCGCGGACTTCCGGGCCAAGGGGCTGACGTACGAGCACCGGCTGAGCGACGACATGGTCGCCATGGCCCTCAAGTCGCCCGGCGGCTACGTCTGGGCCTGCAAGAACCACGAGGGCGATGTCCAGTCCGACGTCGTCGCGCACGGTTTCGGCTCGCTCGGCCTGATGACCTCCGTCCTGATGTCCCCCGACGGCCGCACCATCGAGGCCGAGGCCGCCCATGGCACCGTCACCCGCCACTACCGCCGCCATCAGCAGGGCAAGGACACCTCGACCAACCCGATCGCCTCCGTCTTCGCCTGGACCCGCGGCCTCGCCCACCGGGGCGGGCTGGACGGCACCCCGGAGGTCACCCGGTTCGCCCAGACGCTGGAGCGGGTGTGCGTCGAGACGGTGGAGGGCGGGCAGATGACCAAGGATCTGGCGCTGCTGATCGCCAAGGAATCGCCGTGGCTGACCACGGAGGAGTTCCTGGACGCGCTGGACGCCGGTTTGCGGGACAAGTTGGCCGCCTGAGCCCTTCCGGAACGGGAGGTCCTCGGGGGAGTGACTTCCCGCCACGGGGAGCGCCCGCTGCCGGCCCGCCGCGGAGCGCCACCGGCGCACGCCAACATTGTCATCAGGCGCCAATGCACCTGTGCGCCAGCAGGGTTGGGGAATGGCATCCTGCGATACAGCACAAGGGCACGCGGGGGGATAGGGGAAGAGGCATGCCTCGCTGGAAGGAACTGCCGGGTGAACTCGATCCGCAGGTACGGGATTTCGCCGGTCAGCTGCGCAGACTCGTGGAGCGCAGCGGACTGAGCGTGGCCGCCGTCGCGGACCGTACGGGCTACAGCAAGACGTCATGGGAGCGCTTTCTCAACGGCCGGCTGCTGCCGCCGCAGCGGGCCGTGGTCACGCTCGCCGAGGTGACCGGTACGGACGCCGGGCATCTGACGACCCTGTGGGAGCTGGCCGAGCGGGCCTGGAGCCGGGCGGAGTGGCGGCACGACATCACCATGGAGGCGATACGGGTGGCCCAGGCGCGGGCCGCACTGGGGGACAACGAGGAGACGCCGTCCGGGCCGGACCTCGCGGGGCAGGCGGTGGCGGCCGATCCCGTCCCGCCCCGTGCCGCCGGGACCCGCCGTCGTCGGGTACTCATGATTCTCACGGGGGTGCTGGGCGCGCTCCTGGTCGCCGTCGCCGCCGTACTTCTGCTGCATCCGGCCGACGGCGGCCCGCGGAAGGCGGCGCCCGGACCGGCGGCGACGCCGAGCCCCCGGCCCGTACTGCCCGCCGGGGTGAAGTGCAGCGGCGCCGATTGCGCGGGGCGGGACCCGGAGGAGATGGGATGCGGCGGGCGGCACGCGGTCAGCCCGTCCCGGGGCATGGCGGGCGGCGCGCTGATCGAGGTCCGTTACAGCAAGGTCTGCCGCGCCGCCTGGGCGCGGATCACCGGCGCCGCCCCGGGCGACCAGGCCACCGTCAGCGCGGGCGACCGCAGCGCCACGGCCAGGGCGGAGCGGGACGGCGCCGCCTACACCCCGATGGTCGAGGTGGCCGGGGACCCGGCGAAGGTGGCGGCCTGCCGGACGACGGTCACGGGCGTCAAGGGCTGCGCGCAGCCAACGGCGCGTGAGAAGCGCCCCCTGGCCGGGATTCGCCCCCGCCCGGTATGGCCGAAACCAGAGGGAATGCAGGCGGGGATCCCGGGCAGGCGAACCAGTACCCCCCCACGGGTGCGGCACAACCCGGCGGCCGCCCGCGTCCCCCCCAGAGCGGGCGGCCGCCGCCCCTCCAGCGAGTGGCCGTGACGAGTCCGCGTACCGGGTCCGCGACACCCGGTGAGGTGTCCCACACCGGCCCGTCGCCGGTGCCGGCCGGGGGTCCGATAGCCTGACGGCCGGGTCTCTCGATACCAAGAGACCTCGATGAGACCTCGATAACCGGGCAGGGACACCCACCGCCACCCATGGTGGTCCGGGGGCTTGCCTCCAGAAAACGTCGCGCAGGAGATCGCCATGACCCGCACTCCCGTCAATGTCACCGTGACCGGCGCCGCCGGCCAGATCGGTTACGCCCTCCTCTTCCGCATCGCTTCCGGTCACCTCCTCGGCGCGGACGTGCCGGTCAAGCTGCGCCTTCTGGAGATCCCGCAGGGCCTCAAGGCCGCCGAGGGCACCGCCATGGAGCTCGACGACTGTGCCTTCCCGCTGCTCCGGGGCATCGACATCTCCGACGACCCGAACGTGGCCTTCGACGGCGCGAACGTCGCGCTGCTGGTCGGCGCCCGCCCCCGTACCAAGGGCATGGAGCGCGGCGACCTGCTGGAGGCCAACGGCGGCATCTTCAAGCCGCAGGGCAAGGCCATCAACGACCACGCCGCGGACGACATCAAGGTCCTGGTCGTCGGCAACCCCGCCAACACCAACGCGCTGATCGCGCAGGCCGCCGCGCCGGACGTACCGGCCGAGCGCTTCACCGCGATGACCCGCCTGGACCACAACCGCGCCATCTCCCAGCTCGCGCAGAAGACCGGCACCCCGGTCTCCGAGATCCGCAAGCTGACGATCTGGGGCAACCACTCCGCCACCCAGTACCCGGACATCTTCCACGCCGAGGTCGTCGGCAAGAACGCCGCCGAGGTCGTCAACGACCAGGCCTGGCTGGCCGACACCTTCATCCCGACCGTCGCCAAGCGCGGCGCGGCGATCATCGAGGCCCGTGGCGCGTCCTCCGCGGCCTCCGCCGCCAACGCCGCCATCGATCACGTCCACACCTGGGTCAACGGCACCGCCGACGGTGACTGGACCTCGATGGGCATCCCCTCGGACGGCTCGTACGGCGTCCCGGAGGGCCTGATCTCCTCCTTCCCCGTCACCACCAAGGACGGCAAGTACGAGATCGTCCAGGGCCTGGAGATCAACGACTTCTCCCGCGAGCGCATCGACGCCTCGGTCAAGGAGCTGGCGGAGGAGCGCGACGCGGTCCGCGGCCTCGGCCTCCTCTGATCCCGGCACCCCCTGCCACCTCGAGCCCGCACGGCCGCCAATGGCCGTGCGGGCTCGGCCGTTTCTCCTCTATGCTGCGGTCCGCACCGCGGCCGGATGACGGCAGCGACCGCTCAACTGGGCGGCGGCGGTGACTCGTTGGCGTTTTTTGGGGAGGCCGATGAACCGGACACATGTGCCCGCGCAGCCCGGAGAGCCCGACGAGAACGGGCCGTTACACAAACGGCCCGAGAACCCCGAACCCCCCGCACCCCTCCCCACCACCCCGCCGGGCGCCAGTGAGACCACCCGGCTGCTGTGCGCCGGCACCTACCTGGACGAGTCGTACCGCGATGCGGTCATCGACGAGCTCTACGCCCACGAGGAACGGTTCGCCGCGCCCTCCTCGGGCATCGACGCCGCCCGGGTCCTCGCCCACGCGCTGCGCGCCCGCCGCCTCCAGCTGGCCTGGGCGGCCGCCATCCTGTTCCTGTGGATCGTGGCCGTCCCGCTGTCGTCCTGGCTGGCGGCTCTCTACCTCTTCCCCGTCGCCCTGATGGCGCTCGGCCGCTTCGTCCGCCGGCTGTCCTTCCTCCCGCCGTGGCTGGCCGTGCTCGCCTCCTTCGCGCTGCGCTGGTACGGACGTATCACGCTGCTGGTGTTCGTGGTGGCGCTGGTGGTGCAGGCGTTCAGCGGCGGCGACGGCCTCTCGGGGATCGGGAACTGGCTGCTGCCGGACCTGCCCGACACGGACCCGGACTTCTGCTGGAGCGGCGACGGATGCTCGGACTACTCGACCATGGACAGCGCCACCACGTACGGCACCCCTGACACGGCGAGCACCCTCAACGACGCCCTGCCCGTCTGGACCGCGCTGCTGCTGCCGCCCGCGCTCGCCGTGCTCGTCGCCCTGCAGCGCGGCCAGTTCGCCCGCGCCCTGGACCGCGAACTGTCCCAGCGGCGCTTCCCCGACGTCGTGTCCGACCCCGCCGAGCAGTCCGAGGGCATCCGCTTCCGGCGGCTGCGCGACCGGGTACGGACCGAGCAGCACGGGCCGCTGGTGATGTACCGGGCCGCCAACCCCTTCTGCGGCGCCGGCGACCCGTTCAAGACCTGGTCGCTGTCGGTGGAACTGAACCCGTGCGCGGACCGCAAGGCCGAGCCGCTGGACAACGGCGCCATCCTGGACCGCATCGTCCCCCTGGTGGCGGCGCTGCGGGTGCCGTCCCTGCACGGATCGCCCGAGGCGGCGGCCGCGGTGCGCGACCGGCTGCGCGCGCTGGAGATCGACGAGTGCGTCTTCCTGCCGGCCGAGGGACTGCGGTCCCGCACCGCGGCGCCGTATGCACCGGCGGACTTCGCGGTGCACCGGGCCGAAGCGGTCGAGGAGGGCGGCGAGGCCCGCCGGCACTTCCTGCGCATCCGGGTCGCGGGCTGGGAGGAGGGCGTCGTCGTCACGGTCTTCGTCCGGGTGCACACCCAGGGCGGGATGCTGATGCTGGAGGTCGCGCCGCATGTGCTGTGGCCGCTGCGGCAGGTCTTCCAGGACGCCGACCGGATCGCCCACCAGTACCGGCACCACCACCACTTCGGCAAGGCCGTATGGGCGCTGGCCAGCACCCCCCGCTCCGCCGGACAGGCCGTGCTGACCCTGGTGCGCGGCCTGCTGTCGACGTGGCGGCTGGTCACCGGCGGATACGGCGCCGCGCTGCCCGAGGGACCCGCCGCCTCCGTACGCGAACTGGGCTCCTACGGCGAGTCCTCGCTCTTCCAGGACATGGACGTCGCCCGCTATCTGGAGACCGTCCAGCAGCGGGTGGCGGCCGGGGTGACCACGGCGCTGCGCTCCGCCGGCTACCGGACCGATGAATTCGAGCAGCGGGTCGTCAATGTCGCCAAGGGCGGCGTCTATGTCGAGTCCGCGCAGGGCGCCGTAGGCATCGGCGACCACAACACGATCACCCACACCGCCGCCTCGCGCGGCACCGACGCCCAGGGACGCACACATGGCAACGGCTGACGAACGCGGCGACGGCATCCACATCGGCACCGTCAGGGGTGCCTTCGCCATCGGCAACCACAACACGGTGACCCACAACGAAGGCGTCGGCGCCCCGGCCGTCGACCCGGCGCACGAGGAACTGCTGCGCGCCGTACGGGAGTTGCGCGACGATCTGGCCCGCGCGGTGCCGAGCCCGGAGATCGACGCGCTGAGCGCCGAACTCACCGACACCGAGACGGAGATCGAGGAGAGCGGCGCGGCCGGGCCCGGCCGGCTGGCCCGGCTCCGTACGGCCCTCACCGACGCCGGCGCCGTCGTCGGGCTGCTGGCCTCCGGGACGGCGGTCGGCCAGGCGGTCGCGTCCCTGGTGGCCGGATGACGGCGCCGGGCGGGGGCGTGGCCCGCTGGAACCGCGAGCGCCAGAGCTGGGAGGACGGTACGCCGCCGCCCGCCCGCTATACGGGGCCGATGCCGCCCCGGCCGGCGTTCGCCCCCTCGGCGGGGGCCGGGCCCTCGCCGGAATCCGGGCCCTCGTCGGGGTCCGGGCCGGCCCCCGCCCCGGACCCCGGCGATCGCCTCCTCGTCCCCGGTCCGGATCCCGCCCCGTTACCCGGGCCGCGCGCCCGGCGCCGGCCGCTGGTCGCCGGCGCGGCGGTGGCCGTGATCGCGGTGTGCGTGGGCGGCGGCTTTCTGCTGTGGGGCGGCGACGGCGACGCGCCGGCCGCGGCCCGCGCGTCGCACCACACCACGGCCTCGCCGTCCCGGCCCACCACCCCGGCCACCGACACCCAGGCATCCACCGGAGCGTCCCCCTCCACCGACCTCCCCGCCGGCTACCGCCTCGTCCACGACGAAGCGGACTTCACCCTCGCGGTCCCCGGCGACTGGCAGCGCTCCGAGAGCGAGAACGGCGTTTTCTACACCGCACCGGACAAGCGCGGACTGATGCAGATCTACCAGGCCGACGATGTGCCGGGCACCCCGCGCCAGTCCCTGGAGAAGACGTCGAAGCAGCTGTCCCACTCCGCCGCCAACCCCGGTTACGAGGAGATCGGCCTCACCCCCCTGTCCGGCCCGGCCCCGGCACCCGACGCCGTCCAACTGGTCTACGCCTATGACAGCGAGGATGTGGGCGAACGCGTCAAGGTGGTCGACTGCGCCTTCACGGCCGCCGACAGCCGCCAGTTCGCCGTACTCGTCCGGGGCACCGAGGCGGCCTGGCCCGCACAGGAAGAGACCCAGCGGATCGCGCTGCAATTCTTCGCCCCCACGAGCTGAGCCCCACGAGCTGAGCCCCGCGGGGAGGAGCCGCTGCCGCCCTACCCGGGCAGCTCCGTCCGCTCCCACCACTCGTACACCGGCAGCGTCCCCTCGGCCGTCGACTTCGTCCGCTCCGTGGCCCGGAAGTGCTCGTACCCGGCCAGATGCGGGATCTTCAGCTCGGACGTCCCTGGGGGATCGATCGCCACGACACGCCCCGGGAAATCGCCGGGGCCGCCTTCCAACACCGCCCTGCCCGTCGTTCCGCCCGAGCCGTCCGTTGCGCCAGCCTTGTCCTTAGCCATGTCCGAATTGTCTGCCGGGGCTGGTGGCAGAGTGCAGCGGCTCGCCGACGGACCGCAACGAGGCGGGCCATGTCACATCCTCGCCGCCCTGCCCGTCGTACCCAGTGACGGCACATCCCGTACCGGGGATACGAGAAATACGAGAAATACGAGGAAAGGGCACCGCCATGACACGGAGCGCACGGATTTCCCTCACCCCGCCCCGCACGCTGACGCTGCGGCTGGCCGAGTGGTACTCGCGGCGCGCATACGGCAAGGTCATGGAGCCGGCGCTGGTCTTCGGGCATCACCCCCGGGCCCTTCGCGCCTACTTCGCCTTCGAGGCCAGGCTGGGCAGGTGGAAGGCGCTGGACCCGACCCTCAAGCACCTCGCGGAGATGATCTCGGCGGCGCGGATCGGCTGCTCGTGGTGCATGGACTTCGGCCACTGGCAGGCCGACCGGCTCGGGCTGCCGCTGGAGAAGATCAGCAAGGTGCCGGACTGGCGGGCCCACGAGGAGTCGTTCTCGGAGGTGGAACGGCTGGTCCTGGAGTACGCGGAGGCCATGACCGCGACCCCGCCGACGGTCTCCGACGACCTGGCCGAGCGCCTGCGCAGCTGCCTGGGCGACCCGGCATTCGTCGAGCTGACCGCCATGGTGGCGGTGGAGAACTTCCGCTCCCGCGTGAACAGCGCCATGGGCCTGACCAGCCAGGGCTTCTCCGACACCTGCGCCGTCCCGCCGGGCAAGGTGAGCCGGTAGGCCCGCTACGCGCCGCCCTGGCCGATCTGCCCGTGCAGCACCAGCGCCCACGCCAGGCACCCCAGCGCGGCCGTACCCGAGACGGCGCGCACCACGTTCCACCGCACCCACGCCGCCTCGAACTGCTCGCGCACGGCGGCGGGACCGGGCTGCCCGTCCGCCTGGCCCGCCGCCTCCAGCCGGTCGTTCAGCGGCACGTTCACCGCAAAGGTCGTCACGATCAGGACCAGATACAGCGCCAGCGCCGCCACCAGCCACGGCAGTACGGCATGTCCATCGGCCCGCAGATGCATCCCGGCGGCCAGCGCGGTGAACACCAGCGCCCCGAAGAACCCGATCCCGAACCACCCGTTGAGGATGGCGACATTGATCCGCCGCATCGCGGTGACGAACGTCCGGTCGTCCGATTGCCGCAGACCGGGCATCACGGCGCACGCGAAGGCGTAGAAGAGTCCGGCGCTGAGGCCGGTGGTGAGGGTCGCGGCGACGAGGGCGGCGGTGCGGACGGAGTCGTACATGGTGCTCCCCCTTGGTGTGGTGTGCCGTCAGTTAACCGGCCAAGGGGGAGGGCGACGTCGGACTTCGGGGAACTACGCGGCCTGTGACCCCTCCACGCGTTCCTCCAGCGCCGAGATGTCCACCGTCTTTCCCGGGGGCGGCGTTTTCGACGGGACCGGCTGGTCGTAGTTGCTCAGCAGGACCGTGCCGGTTTCGTGGTTGGCCTCGGCGGTGAGCTTGCGGGGGTAGTGCTTGCCGTCGACGGCCACGTAGAGGGTCTGGACAACGCCGTCGACCTTCTTGACGACGGGGAGGACGCGGGTGCCCTCCTGGACGGTCGGCTTGCCCTTGGCCATCTGGGGGGTGGGGTGGCCGGAGGGGGGCGGGCTGGTGGGGCCGGCGGCGGACTTCTGGAAGGCGGTCAGGTCGCAGGCGGTGGCGAGGCTCTTGAGGAAGGCGTTGCCGGTGGTGCCGTGCAGGTAGCGGCCCTGGTACTTGCGGGCGGCGTCGTCGCCCTGCTTGCCGGGCAGCTGGCTCTTCCAGAAGGCGGCGTCCGGTTTCATCCAGACCTGCTTGCCGCGTTTGACGAGGTCGACGCGGCCGAGGGAGCCCTTGCTGATGGTGCCGACGCAGTTGCCGGCCTGGTCGAGGGTGATGTCGAGCTTGCCCGGGTCGGCGGTGGACAGCGTGCGCAGGCGCAGGGATTTTGCGCCGACGAGCGCGTCGAGGGCGGTGTCGGAGACCTGCTGGGCCGACTTGCCGGCGAGGTCGCCCTCGCCGTCACCCGGGGCGGCCGCGGCCGCGACGCCCGTCCAGGCCGGCCCGGCGATGAGGGCTGCGCCGCAGGTCAGTGCGGTGATCGCGGTCGTGGGGCGGCGTCTGCTCGTCATCTGCGCACCTCCGGTCCCGTGGGGACGTAGAGCAAGGTCGGCAAGGTCGGCGATGTGGGCAAGGTCGGCACGGTCGGTGAGGAACGTAGGGCCAGGAGTAGGGGCGGTAGGGGCATACGGCTCCTCAGGGTACGTTCGATGGTTTTACGGCGCATATCGGGCGCTCAGCTGTGCGGAGTAGTGGGCCACCGGGGTGCCGGAAGTGACTCGGCTCACTTTGGGCGAATGTTTGGGCATAGGTGGGGGGCTTTCGGGGAGGGGTCCCTGTTGCTGAGTGCGCCAGTGGTTGCACCAGTGGGAACAAATTCGTAAGCGGAAGGCAGAATTCACGTGTCGGCAATCGAGACCATTCACGTAGACGGGGTGTGGCTCCCTGCCGCAGCCGGCGCCACGCGGGAGGTCCTCGACCCCGCCGATGCGACCGTGCTCCAGGTGGTGTCCGAGGGCGGCGCCGAGGACGCGGACGCGGCGGTCGCGGCGGCCAAGCGGGCCTTCGACGGCGGCGCGGGCGTCTGGCCCCGTACGGCCGTGGCCGACCGTGCCGCCCTGCTGCGCCGGGTCGCCGATCTGCTCCAGCGGGACCGCGAGGAGATCGGGCTGATCGAGAGCCGCGACACCGGCAAGACGCTGGAGGAGGGGCGGATCGACGTCGACTGCGTGACCGACGCCTTCCGCTACTTCGCCGACCTGGTGATGAACGAGAGCGGCGGGCGGGTCGTCGACGCCGGGTCGCCCGACATCCACAGCGTCGTCGTGCATGAGCCGGTCGGCGTCTGCGCGATGATCACGCCGTGGAACTACCCGCTGCTGCAGGCCAGCTGGAAGGTCGCCCCGGCGATCGCGGCCGGCAACACCTTTGTCATCAAGCCCAGCGAGGTCACCCCGCTGTCGACCGTCCACCTGATCAAGCTGCTGGTCGAGGCCGGGCTGCCGGCCGGGGTCGCCAACATCGTCACCGGCGCGGGCCTGCCGGTCGGCCAGCGGCTGGCCGAGCACCCGGATGTGGATCTGTTCTCCTTCACGGGCGGTCTCGCCAGCGGTACGAAGGCGGGCGCGGCCGCGGTCTCCGGAGCGAAGAAGATCGCGCTGGAGCTGGGCGGCAAGAACCCGAATGTGGTGTTCGCCGACGCGTGCGCGACCGAAGAAGGCTTTGACACCGCCGTTGACCAGGCACTGAACGCCGCGTTCATCCACAGCGGGCAGGTCTGCTCGGCCGGTGCCCGGCTGATCATCGAGGAGCCGGTGCGCGACCGCTTCGTCGCCGAGCTCGCCCGCCGCGCCGAGAAGATCAAGCTCGGCCGGGGCACCGAGGACGGCGTGGAGTGCGGTCCGCTGGTCTCGCAGCAGCAGCTGGACAAGGTCGAGGCGTATGTCGCGTCCGCGCTGGCCGAAGGTGCGCAGCTGCGGTGCGGCGGCTCCCGTCCCAAGCCCTCGGACGTACGCCCGGCCACCGGCTACTTCTACACGCCGACCGTGCTGGACGGCTGCCACCGCGAGATGAAGGTCGTACGGGAAGAGACCTTCGGCCCGATCCTGACGGTCGAGACGTTCACGACCGAGGACGAGGCCGTCGCGCTCGCCAATGACACCGAGTACGGCCTGGCCGGCGCCGTCTGGTCCGCCGACACCGCCCGCGCCCGCCGGGTCGCCGCCCGGCTGCGGCACGGCACCGTCTGGATCAACGACTTCCACCCCTACCTCCCGCAGGCGGAGTGGGGCGGCTTCGGCAAGTCCGGCATCGGCCGGGAGCTGGGCCCCACGGGCCTGGACGAGTACCGCGAGAGCAAGCACGTCTACGAGAACCTGCGGCCGGTGCCGGTCCGGTGGTTCTCGGGCTGAGCGCTGTCGGTCCGCCGACCGACGCGGCCCGCCAACTCCCAGGCCACACACGCACTTTGCAGTAAGGAGCACACTCCATGCCCGTGTACGACTATGTCGTTGTCGGCGGCGGCACCGCCGGTTCCGTCATCGCCTCCCGCCTCACCGAGGACCCCGGCGTCACCGTCGCCGTCATCGAGGGCGGCCCGTCCGACATCGACCGCGAGGACGTGCTGACGCTGCGCAAGTGGCTCGGCCTCCTCGGCGGCGAGCTGGACTACGAGTACACGACCACCGAGCAGCCGCGCGGCAACTCGCACATCCTGCACAGCCGCGCCAAGGTCCTCGGTGGCTGCTCCTCGCACAACACCCTGATCTCCTTCAAGCCGCTGCCGTCCGACTGGGACGAGTGGGAGGAGGCCGGGGCCGCCGGCTGGAACGCCAAGGCCATGGACCCGTACTTCGGCAAGCTGCGCAACAACATCGTGCGGGTGGCGAAGAAGGACCAGAACCAGATCGCGACGGACTGGATCGAGGCCGCCAAGAGCGCGCTGGGCGTGCCCGAGGTCGTGGGCTTCAACGACAAGCCCTTCGACGAGGGCGTCGGCTTCTTCGACCTCTCCTACCACCCGGAGAACAACAAGCGGTCGTCGGCGTCCGTGGCCTACCTCCACCCGCACATGGAGGCCGGCGACCGGCCGAACCTCACGCTGATGCTGGAGACCTGGGCGCACAAGCTGGAGCTGGACGGCACCAGGGCGAAGGGCGTGCACGTCCGTACGAAGGACGGCGAGGACGTCTACGTCGAGGCGGCCCGCGAGGTGCTGGTGTGCGCCGGCGCCGTGGACACCCCGCGGCTGCTGATGCACTCCGGCATCGGGCCGCGCAAGGACCTCGAGGCGCTGGGCATGGAGTGCGTACTCGATCTGCCGGGCATCGGCGAGAACCTGATCGACCACCCCGAGTCGGTGATCGTCTGGGAGACCGACGGGCCGATCCCGGGCAACTCCGCGATGGACTCCGACGCGGGCCTCTTCGTCAAGCGGGACCCGGAGCACAAGGGCCCCGACCTGATGTTCCACTTCTACCAGATCCCCTTCACCGACAACCCGGAGCGGCTGGGCTACGAGCGCCCCGAGCACGGTGTGTCGATGACCCCGAACATCCCCAAGTCCCGCTCCCGCGGCCGCCTCTACCTCACGTCCGCGGACCCCGAGGTCAAGCCCGCGCTCGACTTCCGGTACTTCGAGGATGAGGGCGACTACGACGGGCAGACCCTCGTGGACGGCATCAAGCTGGCGCGTAAGGTCGCGCAGGCCGAGCCGTTCGCCAAGTGGCTCAAGCGCGAGGTCTTCCCCGGTCCCGACGTCACCGACGACGCGGAGATCGGCGAGCTCGTACGCAAGGCCGCGCACACCGTCTACCACCCCGCCGGCACCTGCAAGATGGGCGCCGCAGATGACCAACTGGCCGTCGTCGACCCGCAGTTGAAGATCCGCGGGCTGGACGGCATCCGTATCGCCGACGCGTCGGTCTTCCCGACGATGCCGGCCGTCAACCCGATGCTCGGTGTGCTGATGGTGGGGGAGAAGTGCGCCGAACTGCTCAAGGAAGCACCTACCAAGGGAGGTGATGCGTAATGGCTACCACCTCCGCCGGCGCATCCGAGAAGCCCAACGCACGTCCGTCCGAGAACGCCCCGTCCACCGACCGTGAGGTCGTCTTCTCCGTCCGCAACCTGTGGAAGGTCTTCGGGCCGAAGGCCGACCGCATCCCCGACGACAAGACCGTCGCCGGCCTCTCCGTACAGGAGATGCGCGAGAAGACCGGCTGCACCGCCGCCGTCCGCGATGTCTCCTTCGACGTCCACAAGGGCGAGGTCTTCGTCGTCATGGGCCTGTCCGGCTCCGGCAAGTCCACCCTCGTACGGTGTCTGACCCGGCTGATCGAGCCGACCAGCGGCAGCCTGGAGATGGACGGCGAGGACGTGCGCGCGATGGACCGCAGCGCACTGCGCGAACTGCGCCGCCGCCGCGCCTCGATGGTCTTCCAGCACTTCGGCCTGCTGCCGCACCGCACCGTCGTCGACAACGTCGCCTACGGCCTGGAGATCCAGGGCATGGGCAAGGCGGAGCGCCGCGAGCGTGCCAACGAAATGGTGGAGAAGGTCGGCCTGGCCGGGCTGGAGAAGCGCCGCCCCGGCCAGCTCTCCGGCGGCCAGCAGCAGCGCGTCGGCCTGGCCCGCGCGCTCGCCGTGGACCCCGAGGTCCTCCTCTTCGACGAGCCGTTCAGCGCCCTGGACCCGCTCATCCGCCGCGACATGCAGGAAGAGGTCTGCCGCCTGCACCGCGAAGAGGGCCGCACCATGGTCTTCATCACCCACGACCTCTCCGAGGCGCTGCGCATCGGCGACCGCATCGCCCTGATGCGCGACGGCGAGATCGTCCAGCTCGGCACCCCCGAGGAGATCGTCGGCTCCCCGGCCGACGACTACGTCCGCGACTTCGTCCGGGATGTCCCGCGCGAGCAGGTGCTGACCGTCCGCCGCGCGATGCGCCCGGCCGAGGACGGCGAGGCCGACCAGGGCCCCGCGCTCACCCCCGACACCCTGATCTCCGACGCCATCGAGGCCGTCGCCCGCTCCGGCGGCGCCGCCCGCGTCGTCGACGACGGCCGCTGCCTGGGCATCGTCGACCACGCCTGCCTGCTCAACGTCGTCGCCCGGCTCGACCACCGCGACGAGGAGGTGGCCGCCTGATGTACGCCGCCACCTCCCACCGCACGGCGCCCCTGCGCGCCGTCAGCTCCCGCGCACCCGTGGCCACCCGCCGCTCCCGCGTGCGCTCCGCGCTGCTGCGCCGCTGGCGCGAGGCGCAGCGCGCCGCCGCGATGAATGTGCCCGTCGGCACCGTGAAGCGGGGCCGCGCATGAGCATGCTCGTACCCCCGGCCCAGCGCGGTCTCGGCTCCGACAGCCCCAAGTGGCGCCCGGCCCAGGCCCTGCTGAACCGCCGCGGAATAACCAAGCTCCTGCTGCTCGCCGTCGCCGCGGCCGTGCTCGTTCCGCTGCTGGCCGCCAAGTACGGCGCCGCCTGGCCGTCCTCGCTGACCGTCGACGTCTCCGGCCCGCTCGGCAGGACCAGCGACTGGATCATCGACAACCGCGACAGCCACCCGCTGTTCGTCTACTTCCTCGGACACTTCAGCAACGGCGTGGTGATGTCCGTACGCGGCGTCTACCTGCTGCTGCTCGCCCTGGGCTGGACCGGCGTCACGGCCGGTGTCACGCTGCTGGCCTGGCGCGTCGCGGGCCTGCGCATCGCCGCCACCGCCCTGATCTCCTTCGTCGCCAGCGGCCTGCTCGGCATGTGGGTCCCCACCATGCAGACGCTGGCCCTGATGGTCGTGGCGGTCGTGTTCTCCGTGGTCGTCGGCGCCCTGCTGGGCCTGGCCGCCGGCCTCTCCGACCGCCTGTTCAAGATTCTTCGCCCGGTGCTGGACACCATGCAGGTCCTGCCGGCCTTCGCCTACCTGCTCCCCGTCGTGCTGGTCTTCGGCATCGGCGTACCGGCCGCCTTCCTGGCCACCGTCATCTACGCGGCCCCGCCGATGGCCCGGCTGACCGCGCTCGGCCTGCGCGCCGCGGACCCGGGTGTCCTGGAGGCTTCCGCCTCGCTCGGCGCCACCGGCCGGCAGCGCCTGCTGACCGCCCGACTCCCGATGGCCCGCAAGGATCTCCTCCTCGGCGTCAACCAGACGATCATGATGGCGCTGGGCATGGTCGTGATCGCCTCGATGATCGGCGCCGCCGGTCTCGGTGACCGCGTCTACCAGGCCCTCGCCTCCGTCGACGTCGGTGCCGCGCTCGCCGCCGCCGTCCCGATCGTCCTGCTGGCCATCGTCATGGACCGCACCACCGCGGCCGCCGGCGAACGTCTCGGCGCCGACACCGACCCCACCGGCCCCAAGCTGCTGCGCGGCTGGCCGGCCTGGGCGGGCATCGGCGTGATCACGGTCGTCGTCGCCGTCATCGGCCGCCTGGCGGGCTCCCTGGTCTGGCCCACCGGCTGGGCCGTGGACATCGCCCGCCCGGTCAACGACTTCAAGGAGTGGATGGTCGACCACCTCTACTCCGGCGTCCCCGTCATCGGCGGCACCGCCGACTGGGCCGACCACTTCACCAACTGGGTCCTCAACCCGCTGCGCGACGGCCTGACCGCGCTGCCCTGGTACGGCACGCTGCTCATCGTCGCCGCGCTGGCCTGGTTCATCGGCACCTGGCGCACCGCCCTGACCGCCGTCCTCGCGATGGCCGCCGTCGGCGTGCTGGGCGTGTGGAAGCCGTCCATGAACACCCTGTCCCAGGTGATCGCCGCGCTCGTGGTGACCCTGGTGATCGGCTTCGGAGTGGGCATCCTGGCCGCCGGCAGCAAGCGCTTCGAGGCGATCCTGCGGCCGGTCCTGGACGTCATGCAGACCATGCCGCAGTTCGTGTACCTGATCCCGGTGGTTGCGCTGTTCGCCGTGGGCCGCGCCCCGGCGGCCGCCGCCGCCGTGGTCTACGCGCTGCCCCCGGTCATCCGCATCACCACCCAGGGCCTGCGGCTGGTGGACTCCGCCGCCATGGAATCGGCCCGGTCCCTCGGCGCCACCCGCTGGCAGATCCTCCGCCAGGTCCAGCTCCCCCTGGCCCGGCCGGCGCTCCTGCTGGCCGTCAACCAGGGCGTGGTGCTCGTCCTCGCCGTCGTCATCATCGGCGGCCTGGTGGGCGGCGGTGCCCTCGGCTACGACGTCGTCACCGGCCTCGCCACCGGCGACCTGGCCCTCGGCCTGGTTGCGGGCGTCGCCATCGTCTGCCTGGGCCTGATGCTCGACCGGGTCACCCAGCCCACGGAACGCCGCACCACGGGGAAGGGAGCCTGATCATGTCCCGTACTCGCACCTCTCCTCGTATCCGTACCTTTGCCAAGATCACCGGTACCGCGGTGGTGGCCGGCGCGCTGGCCCTGTCCCTGTCCAGCTGCGGCAAGGCCGACATGACCAAGCAGGCCTCGCCGTTCGCCGCGGCCGAGGGCTCCAAGTCCGTCATCCTGTCCACCCAGACCTGGGTCGGCGCGCAGTCCAACGTCGCGGTCGCCAAGTACCTCCTCGAGCACAAGATGGGCTACCACGTCGACACCGTCCAGGTGGACGAGATCCCCGCCTGGGACGCCCTCAGCCAGGGCCGGGTCGACGCCATCCTGGAGGACTGGGGCCACCCCGACCAGGAACAGCGCTACGTCAAGGACAAGAAGACGATCACGGCGGGCGGCGGCAACGGCGTCACCGGCCACATCGGCTGGTACGTCCCCAAGTACTGGGCCGACAAGCACCCCGAGGTCACCAACTGGAAGAACCTCAACAAGTTCGCCGACCAGCTGCGCACCTCGGAAAGCGGCAACAAGGGCCAGCTGATGGACGGATCCCCGTCCTACGTCACCAACGACAAGGCCCTGGTGAAGAATCTCGACCTCGATTACGAGGTCGTCTTCGCCGGCTCCGAGGCGGCGCAGATCACCCAGATCCAGCAGTTCGCCAAGCAGAAGAAGCCCTTCCTCACCTACTGGTACGAGCCGCAGTGGCTCTTCAACCAGGTGCCGATGGTGGAGGTCAAACTCCCCAAGTACACCGACGCCTGCGCGGAGAAGGGCGCAAAGGACCCCGAGTCCATCGACTGCGCGTATCCCACGACCCCCCTCCAGAAGTTCTTCAACACCGATTTCGCCAAGAGCGGCGACAGCTCCGCGGCATTCCTGAAGAACTTCACCTGGTCCAAGGACGACCAGAACGAGGTCTCCGAATCGATCGCCTCGGACGGCCTGTCCGCGGACGAGGCGGCCAAGCGGTGGGTCGACAAGCACCCGGACGTCTGGAAGAAGTGGCTGCCCAAGGGGTAGCGCTGCGCCGGTGACCGGCCATCGGGCGGGCAGTCGTACGTGAGGACGTGCGGCTGCCCGCCTCGTTTGTGGTCGGCGGTCGTCGTCTCCCGTGGCAGGAAGCGCTCGATGCCCACCGGGCGCCCTGCGGCCGCGCTTCGTGCGCAGCGTCCACGGTGGCCGCCGTCCGCCCGTCGATAATCGACGCCATGTCCCGCACCAAGGCGACCCCGCCCGACGCCCCCGCCCGCCGGACCGGCCGCACCGGCGTCCGCTGGCTCGCCGTTGCCGCGGAGGCCGGTGGGGCGGTGCTCTACCTGGCGGGTGCCGCCTCCGGCTCCTTCGGATTCTTCGATGCGCTGCCCTCGTCCGTGCAGGCGGCCACCGGGTGCGCCGCCGTGGCCCTGCTGCTGCTCCGCCGCAAGCTGCCGATCATGGCGATGCTCGGGCTCGCCGCCGTGGCCGGAGCGCTGCCGGTCGCGGGCCTGCTGACGGCGGTGGTCGCCTACACCGCGGCCCGCCGGATCGACGACCCCCGCCACCGCGCCGCCGTCCTCCTGGCCGCGGCCGCGCTCCCGGTGGCCGTCGGCGTGCTCGGCACCCTGGCCACCGGCTACGGCAGCTGGCTGGCCGGCTTCGCGCTGGGCGCCCTGGTGGCCGGTGTCGGCGTCCTGATCCCCGGCCTGGTCGGCAGCTCCAGGGGCCAGCAGGAACGCCTCGTCCTGGCGCTACGGGACCGCGCCGCCGCCGCCGAACAGGCCCGGCAGCTCGCCGAGAGCGCCTCCCGGGCCGAGGAACGTGCCCGGATCGCCGCCGAGATGCACGACCTGGTGGGCCACCGCCTCAGCCTGATCTCCCTCCACTCCGGCGGGCTGGAGATGGCCCTCGGCGCCAAGGCGCCCGAGCTGAAGCAAGAGGCCGCCCAGGTACGGCTCGCCACCAGGGACGCCATGCGGGAGCTGCGCGAAGTGCTGGGCGTACTGGGCCCGTTGGGCCGCGACACCGGCACCGACGCGCTGACCGACGCGACCGGCACCCGCTCCGACCTCGCCGCACTCGCCGAGGAATCGCGGGCCGCGGGCGTCCCCGTCACCTTCACCTGGGACGGCCCCGACCTGGACACCCTGGAGCCTCGGCTACGGCGCGCCGTCCACCGCGTCGTCCGCGAATCCCTCACCAACATCCACCGCTACGCCCCCTCCGCCCGGGCCGAACTGACCGTCACCCACACCGGTGACCGCATCCGCATCAGGGTCCGCAACGGCGCACCGCCCACCCCGCCCGAGGCCACCACCGGCCTCGGCACCGGCAGCGGCCTGCCCGGTCTGCGCGAACGCCTGCGGCTGCTGGGCGGCGAACTGCGTGCCGAACCCACCGCCGTCGGCGGCTTCCTGGTGGAGGCGTCCCTGCCCCGCCACCCCGACGAAGACTCCGTCACCACCGTGCCGGACCCCGCCGCCCCGCCTGCCGAGACGCCCGCCCCACCGGCCTCCGACGCCCCGCGCCACATCCGGCTGCTGCACCATCTCCCGGGCCTGGCAGCCGGGTTGCTGGGCCTCACGGGGGTGGGCGCGATGCTGCTCTTCGGGCTGACGCTGGTGCAGAGCGCCCGGCCGGTGGTGGACGGGGTGCCGGACCGTACGGTCCGTAAGGGCATGACCAAGGACGAGGTCCGGTCGGCGGTCGGCTTCGAGAGCGACCTGGTCAGCGCGGCCGCCGCGGGCCGCGAACCGGCCCGGCCACCCCGCACGAGCTGCTTCTTCCCGTACGAGACGGACAGCGGGACGCACGGCCGCCTGGGCATCACCCGCTACTGCTTCCGCAACGACATCCTCGTCGACATCAGCAATTTCACGGTCCCGATGGCGCCGGAAGGCCCGTCGGCCACACCGACCCCCGTCACCCCTTCAGCCACAGGGAGCCCCCGATGACGCCCGCCACGCCGCCCCCCGCCCTCGACGCGCCCATCCGGGTCCTCCTCGCCGACGACGAAGAAATGATCCGGCACGGCGTGCGCCTGATCCTCCGCCACGCCGAGGACATCGACGTGGTCGCCGAGGCGTCCAACGGCGCCGAAGCCGTCGAGCTGGCCGCCGCCCGGCCCGTCGACGTCGCCCTCGTCGACATCCGCATGCCGGTACTCGACGGCCTCGCGGCCATCGACCAGCTCGTACGGCTCGACCCCAGGCCTCAGATCGTCATGCTCACCACCTTCGGCGACGAGGAGAACGTCACCCGCGCCCTGCACGCCGGCGCCACCGGCTTCCTCCTCAAGGACGAGGGCCCGCAGGAACTGATCAACGCCGTACGGGCCGCGGCCGCCGGCGACGCCGTCCTCTCGCCCGGCGTCACCGGCCACGTCATCAAGCGCATGCTCCAGGCCACCGGCCCCCGCCTCGGCTCACCGGCCGCCACCGGCACCCCCGACCAGCGCCTGGCCGCCCTGACCGCCCGCGAACGCGAGGTCCTCGCGATGCTCGGCGCCGGCCTCGCCAACCAGGAGATCGGCCGCCGCCTCGACATCGGCCTCGGCACCGTCAAGACCCACGTCGGCCGCATCCTGGAGAAGACCGGCACGGGCAGCCGGGTCCAGGCGGCGCTGCTGGCGCATCAGGCGGGGCTGGCGTCGTAGACATGCCAACTCGCCTCCGTGGCACGGCCGTTGTCAGTGGCCGCGGGTACGGTCTGAGGCATGAATGTACGGGGGAAGGCGATCGTGCTCGCCGGCCGTTTCCGCAGCGCCGGCCCGCACGCCCCGTTCACCGCGGTCTGGCTCGCCACGACAGGGCAGACGGCGGAGGTCTGGTAGCGCAGCGAACGGCCCACGCCGCCGTCACCCGTCCGGATGGCGACCGGCGAACCGCCGCACGGCGCGGGGGCAGGCGCAGCAGTGTGGTGGCCGCCTGCCGCCGACGAAGGGCCCCACCGCCATGCCGCTGCCGCCGAAGTGCCCCACCCCGGACTGTGACGACTGGCTGTGGAAGGACACCACGACCACCGACACCGACTGGGACAACTGGCGGTGGTGGTGCCGTCGCTGCGACCGGAAGTGGTATCCGACGGCGAGACAGCTGGGGGAGTTCCGTCAGGCGGCGTCGAGCCGGGCGCCGGTCGGACAGCGCCGTCCGCAGCCCGCGTACCGCGATCCGCGGGTGGCACGGCGGTAGGACGGCCCGCGTCCCGCCCGCCCGCCGACCGACGGTTGGGCGCGATGGACCCCGGCTGCCCGGTGTCCGCCGCGCGACGGCATAGTAGGACGCGCCCCGAAGGCAGGGGCATGACATGACGGCGACCCGCAGCGGGCGGCGCGCCGGTGAACGTATCAGGGGGATTCCGCTCCATGCCATCCATGCGCCGTACCACCGCTGCGGCCGCGACGCTGGCCGCGCTGCTCGCGGTCACCGTCACCGCCTGCGGGCCCAGCGAAGACAAGGCCGCCGGGACCGGCAGCTCGGCCGCCGACCAAAAGGACGGCGGCGGCCTCAAGCTTCCCAAGGGCATACCGACCAGCATCGACGACCTGAAGAAGTGGAAGGACGGCGGCTGGCAGGACTGGGACAAGTGGGCCCGCAAGGCCGAGGACTTCGCCAACCCCGTCATCAAGGACCACTGGAAGCCCGAACGCGTGGCGAAGGCGAAGTCCGCGCCCGAGATCAGCGTGAAGGCCACCGGCGCAGGCAGTGAGTACGGCGCCACCGACCCCGAGCCGCGTCCGGTCAACGCCCAGCAGATCGGACGGCCGTACCACCGGAACATGGCACCGGTCGGAAAGATAGCCTTCGACAGCCCGCACGGCCCGAGGGTCTGCTCCGGCACGATCGTCTCGGACCCGAAGCACCCGGGCAAGTCCAACCTGGTGTGGACCGCGGGTCACTGTGTGCACGCCGGCAAGCACGGCGGCTGGATGCGCAACATCGCCTTCATCCCGTCCTACAACGACAACGGCGTGCCGATGAACCAGGTCGGCAAGATGCAGCCGCAGCAGGTCATGCCCTACGGCCGCTTCTGGGCCGACTGGATCAGCACATCCGGTGAGTGGATCAAGATGGGCAGCGAGACGAGCGGCAACGGCGGCTCCGCCTACGACTTCGCCGTGCTGCATGTGAAGCCGGAGAACGGCGCGGGCAAGTCGCTGGAGGAGACCGTGGGGGCATCCGTCCCGGTCTGGTTCAACGCCCCCTCGGCCAGCCGCTTCAGCGCCATGAAGGCCGTCGGCTACCCGGCGGGGCCGCCGTACGACGGCGCGCGGATGATGAGCTGCCAGGGCCGGCCCAACCGCCTCACCATGCAGCAGGGCACGCCCGCCATGGACCGCATCGGCTGCACGATGACCGGCGGTTCCTCGGGCGGCGGCTGGTTCGCCAACCGCGGCGGCAAGCTGGCCCTCGTCTCCAATACGTCCATCAGCTCCAACGCCCACACCTGGCTCGCGGGCCCGCACCTCGGCCCGGAGGCACAGCGGGTCTTCAACGCCGTCAGCCGGAAGTTCGCGGGGCAGTAGGCGATCCCCGGTGACCGGCCGGGGGGGGGGGGCGGGGTCGGGGCCCCCCGCCCCCCCCCCCCCGGGCCCCCCCCCCCCGGCGCTGGGGGGCCGGGGGGGGGGGCGGGCGGGCCGGCGCCCCCCCGACCCCCGCCCACCCACCGGCCCCCGCCGAACACAGGCGCCC
>NZ_JBEZJZ010000103.1:0-29642 GCF_040651455.1 Streptomyces sp. NPDC048483 | reverse complement strand
GCCTCGTTCATCGATGAGGTCACTCCGTGATGGTGGGCTGCGAGCCCAGGAACGGACGCACCTCGAGCCACTCGTGGATCGGCTTCCCGCCCGCCCCGGGGGCGGCCGACAGCTCCCCGGCCAGCTCGACGGCACGCTCGTAGCTGTCGACGTCGATCACCATCCAGCCGGCGATGAGGTCCTTGGTCTCGGCGAACGGGCCGTCGGTGACCGGCGGCCGCCCCTCACCGTCGTACCGGACCCACGCCCCTTCGGGGGCGAGCGCCTGACCGTCGACGAACTCGCCCGTCTTCTCGAGCC
Organism: Streptomyces sp. NPDC048483; assembly: GCF_040651455.1. Lineage (NCBI taxonomy): Bacteria > Bacillati > Actinomycetota > Actinomycetes > Kitasatosporales > Streptomycetaceae > Streptomyces > Streptomyces sp. NPDC048483. The sequence goes on along the minus strand of NZ_JBEZJZ010000103.1, from coordinate 29,342 downwards.
GGTCCGCGAAGTCCTGCATGTACTGCACGTGCGCCGAGATCTCCTCCGGCGTCCACTGGTCCATGGGCACGTCGTTGACCGCAGCCGGAGCGCCGCGGTAGTGCTTGAGCAGCAGGTACTTGGCCATCGTGTTTCTCCTCGGTGCTGGTGCGACCCATTGTGGTCACGTTTCACCACAGGGACGGAGCCGGCCACAGGTTCTCGACATCGCCGTCCGAATTTTTTTGGGCTCTCGTAGAGGGGCCTGAGTGAGCCGTCTCGTGGTGCCCGGGTCCACGGCGTGGCGCGAGGGACGAGACGGAACGAGGCCTTCCAAGATCCGCAGTGACCGAGCAACTGCGCTGCCCCGAACCCTCGTGTCGTCGAGGGACCTGGGCGGAGGAGCACGACGTCGCGCCGCCACGGGCCAAGCTCACCAGCCGGGCGGCGGAGTGGGGCATCAGCCTGCTGCGGCTCGGGGTCGCGCGCCGACCACCCGCGGCGTATGTGTGGTTTCGCCGGTGGCAACGCTCTGGGGTGTGGGCGCGGATCGTCACCGCGTTCCAGGCCCGCGCGGACGCGGCCGGACTGGTCACCTGGGAGGCCGGCGTGGACTCAACGGTTGTCCGCACATCAGCACGCCGTCGGCGCCCACCGACGGGGAGATGAGCAGAGCGAGCCGCCGGGTGGCGTCGTCTGCGAGCCTTCCGATCACGCGTGGGGACGCTCCCGTGGCGGGTTGACCGCCAAGATCCACCTGTCGTGTGAGCAGGGCCAGAACGTGTTGTCACTGATCGTCACCGCCGGGCAGCGTGGCAACTCCCCGCAGTTCCGGCCCGTCCTGGACAAGACCAGCGTCCCGCGGCTCGGCACCGGCCGGCCCCGCAAGCGGCGGGTCCGGGTCCGGGCCGACAAGGCCTACAGATCCCGTGCCAACCGCGTCTACCTGCGTCGACGCGGCATCGCCGCCACGATCCCCGAACCAGCCGCATGACCCTCGTCGCCCAGCACGTCCATGACACGGCGCATCGGCGCGGGTCCCACTGGCGCCGCCACCAGGCTCGGTGCAGGGCAAGCCACTCCCACCGCCAGGCCGCAGTCCCAGCGTGATCACCATCTGCGGCCGGAAAATGAGCTGAATACGTCTGCACCGCAGCCGACTTGAGCACGGTGGTTTTCACACCGGGAAGGGAACGACTTGGCGTCCGAAGACGTTTCCCGTGTCGTCAGGTGTGAGCGAGGGTGAAAGGTTGACCGGCTGTGGCAATGATGTGGGCTATGTCCTTCCCTGCGTTTGTGTGTCTGTTGATCGGTTTCGCCCTGACGGAGAGCCTGTTGAGATGGTTCACGGGGCTGGGCCTGGTGCCGTGGCTGCGCAAGCGCACGGGCAGATCGCTGTCCACTATGGCCTTCGACGAGTTCACCACGGTCGTGAACGGAAACAAGACCGTGGAGTTGGAGCAGCGACGAGTGAAGATGTTGCTTCGGGAGGATGAGGGCGACGGCGCGCCGCCCCGCTCCAACATCGACCTTGCCCAGGGCACCGCTTTCATCGTGCTGCCGAAGGGCGAGGACGGGGCCGTCCGTCAACCAGCACAGCGCCTCTCAGGGCAGGAGATAACGCGATGATGGGAAAAGGTTGCATGGAGTCACGGTGAGTGAAGGCGCACGTCATTCGGCGAGGGGCTACTCGCGCGCTCTGCGCTTCACGGCGTTCCCGGCCTGACGGGTGCAGTGCATGCGCTGGTTGGTCAGCTTTCGCTTGCTGACGTGAAGGATCGGTGTCGAAGTGCTGGTGGTGACCCACATGACGCAACTGGACGCTTCCGTAAGGCCGGGGCAGAAGTCGTGGACGCTTGGGCCCAGGAACCCCTGGTTCATCGTCGGCGGACGGCATTCGGTCGCCGCCCTGCGATTCGGCAGGAGTGACGTCACCTAAAGGTTGTCCCGCAAATGATCTCCGTGTCGTCCGGGACCAGGGCCCTGTCCGCTCGCAGGAATGTGCGGCAGACTTCGGACGGCAGGTTCAGCCGAGGGGAAGGAGAGTGCGCATAGAACGCATCAGTGAGTCGTTGATGGGTTGCGGTCCGTTGGTGCTGGACGCGCTGAGCATTGGCGGGTGGAAAGCAGGTCGTGAGATCGCCACTGGGGACTGGACGCGGCAACTGACAGCGGCTGGGTTCACACTCAACGACGCGGCAGTCGGGATCTGGGGCGAGTTCGGCGAGCTGACGATCGAGAGCTGCCCGGCCCGCGTCCCCACCTCTTCGCTACGCATTGACCCCGTGGACGCTTGCATCGACACTGCCGCGGAAGCTGCCTCGCTGAGGCTTCGATATGCAGAGAACTACAGCCCTTTGGGTATGTGGTCGGTCCAGTTCAGGTCGTATATCGCGGCCAGCGGGCGCGTCATAGCGGTGGGGCCGAACGTCGTGTGGTGCCTGGGTTCTACCTTCGTGGAGGCGCTGATCTATGTAGTGGCGGGCGATGACGGCGTCAATCGTGCAGAGCAAGCAGACTGGCTCGGCAACTAGCCTCACCCACAGGTGAGATGATCTTGCGATGGCTGGTGTGATCACGGCGTCGGAGCCGTCTTGGACAGGCCTTTCACCGGATTAAGCCCACGGCAGTTCGGCAAGCTGATCACTGCGAGGAAGATTCTCCGCGACTGCCGACTCAAAGGCGATGGCGTCCACCCCGCCATGCTCGGGATCGCCCGCCTCCACAACCTCGTCCTCACTGGCTAAGCAAGGCACACCGCAGGTCAGCAGGCATGACTGAGATCATTTACGGGACGAGCCTTAGGGGCCGCAGAGAAATAACGTGGTGGTTTCCACGCCCGCGAACTGCGGTGTCAAGAGCCGGAGTCGACGACTTGTTTCTCTGCGGCCTCTTAAGGCCGATCTCCGCTGTCGCGTACCGCGTCGTTAAGGGCTGTCCCGTAACTGATCTTTAATGTCAGGGTCGTTGGTTAGGACTGGATCTCGGGGACCGTCCGACAGTCGCGTCGTTCTCGTGGCCTGTCTGCGTTGATCGCTTGGCGTCCAAGGCGAGACCCAGGGCGCGATGGGGGGCGGGCGGATCCGCCTAGGGAGGCGTGCGGCGGAGTCCGCCTGCTACGGTGCCGATGTCAGCGATCAAGAAGTTCCAAGTCACCTTTGACTGCGCAGAACCTGAGCGTCTCGCTCGTTTCTGGTGCGAAGTGTTGGGGTACGTCGTACCGCCTCCGCCGGAGGGGTTTGCCACTTGGGACGATTTCAAGCGTGCGCAGCCGCCTGAGCAGCGGGATTCATGGTTCGCCTGCATAGATCCCTCAGGTGTGGGACCGCGACTGCACTTCCAGCGCGTTCCCGAGGGGAAGGCGGTCAAGAATCGGGTGCATCTTGATGTGCGGGTCGGCACCGGTCTCGTGGGTGAAGAGCGTCTCGCCGCGCTTGAGGCCGAATGCGCGCGGCTGGTTCCTCTCGGTGCGGTACACGTGCAAACGCTGTATGACGGCAATGATGCGTGCATCCCGATGCTGGACATCGAGGGCAACGATTTCTGTATCGACTGAGCATTCTCCGATCCGGGGTGGTGGGGAGATGGGGAGCCGCCTCCCTTGGGCCTCTCCGGTCTTGTATGGGGCGGGAGTTACCCCGTGAGGGTGAGGTTGTGCAGTCGGGCGATGCCGAGCATGGCGGTGTGAACGCCGTCGCCTTTCAGGCGGCAGTCACGAAGAATCTTCCAGGTCTTCATCCGGGCGAAAACGTGCTCGACGCGGGCGCGGACCTGCTTGTGGGACCGGTTGTGTTCCTCTTTCCAGTCCGGGAGTTCTTCGCCTTTGCGGCGACGGTGCGGAATGACCAGTCCGGTGCCCTGATAGCCGCCGTCGGCGATGGTCATTGTGTTGCCGGGCCTTGGCGCCGGACTCTTCCCAGCCGCGGGAGTCGTGCCGGTTGCCCGGCACGGGCCGGCCGACCACCACGACCAGGCGGGAATCGGCGTCGATGACGACCTGGTGGGCTGTGGAATAACGGTAGTTCTTCGACTGCTCAGCGACGGTGTGGTCCCGAGTAGGCACCAGTGTGCCGTCGACGATGAGGACGGTGTCGTTACGGAACCGCCTGGGTGGTTGCACGGCGAGCATTGGCCCGAGATGGTCGATGATTCGGTCGGCGGCCGACTTGGAGATCCCGAAGAGCGGCGCGAGCTGGTGCATCGTCAAGTTCGTGCGCCAGTATGTTGCGACCAACAGAATGCGGTCCTCCAGTGACAGGCTCCACGGCCGTCCGCGATGCACATCGGTCGCCTGCTCGCGCCGTATAGCGGTCACCAACTTGCCGAAGCAGCGAGGGCTCATCCCGGTGAACGGGGCCACCCAAGACGGCTCCAACGCCGTGATCACACCAGCCACATCAAGATCATCCACCCCTGACCAGGGGTTACGGGACAAGCTTTAGTGTTCGCCACCGGAGGATGCACAACTCACGTGGGCTGAGTGCCATGGTGACCTCGTTGTATGGGCTTGATCCGGAGGCGTTGCGCCGGCTCCAGGCATCGGGCTACCCGCCGCGCACCGTTGAGATGAGGCGGCAGGGGAGGGAGAGGAAGGCGTCGTGGAGTTCGGCGCGGCGGCGCCGGGCGCGTGGCCTGGCTCGGCGATCCCGCGCGGTGTCCACGCGGACGCTGGCGGCCTTCCTCAGCCGGCCGCGTCGAGCAGCAGCTTCGCGGCCACCATCGCCCCGTCGGTGCGGACCGCGCCGGCCACCCCGGTCGCTCGTGCACGGGTCTCGGGGGCCAGGGCCGTCTTGAGCGCGGCTGACAGGGACTCGGTGGTCGGCGTCGGACCGTTGTGTGCGACGCCGATGCCCAGCTCGGCCACGCGGCCGGCCCAGTACGGCTGGTCCGCCCCCTGGGGTACCACCACCTGAGGTGCGCCGGCCCGGGTGGCCGTCGTCGTGGTGCCCGCGCTGCCGTGGTGCACGACTGCGGCCACCCGACGGAACAGTGCCTGCTGGTTGACCTCGCCGACGGCGAAGCAGTCGTCCTGATCGTCGGTCAGGGCCAGGCCGGCCCAGCCGCGGGAGACGAGTGCGCGGCGGCCCTGCGCGCGGACCGCCTCGATGGCAGCCCGGGCGACGTCCTGCGCCTCGCGCAGGGGCATGCTGCCGAAGCCCACGTACACCGGCGGGGTGCCGGCGTCCAGGAACGCCACCAGCTCGGGCGGGAGCGGGCGTTCGTCCGGTCGGATCCACGCACCGGTCTGTACGACGTCGAGGTCCGTCGGCCGCCACGGGCTCAGGGTCGGGTCCGTCGCCAGCCACGGGCGGTCGGTGAAGGCGTAATCGCGGATGTTGTCCACCGGTGGCAGGCCGATCGACGCCCGGTGGGTGTTGATCGCCGCACCGAACATCTCGTTCGCGTTCCGGGCGTCCACGTCCCACAGCGCCCGGTTGTCGGTCATCCCCGGTGGCAACGGTCGGCCCCGCCGCGCGGGCGGCGGTTGGTGCGGCGATGGCAGGCTGACCGGCTGGTGACTCACGTGCACGTAGCGGATGCCCAGTTTCTCGGCCACCGACCGCGCGCCGGCCGTGACCGGCAACGGGCCGGTCACCACCAGCGCGTCACATCCCTCGGCCGACGCGGCGACCGTGTCGAACTGCGCGGCGATCAACTCGGCCGCACGCTGCGCCAGGCCCACCGCCGATCCCGGCACCACCGAGGTCACCAGCGGGCGCACCGGCCGGCCGACCGGCACCAGCGGCACACCGACACCGGCCAGCAGCTCAGCGAACTCCTCGTCCGGCGGCGCGCACACCCGCACCTCCGCGCCGAGTTCCCGCAACTGCACCGCGAGTCCCACCATCGGTTCGACGCTCCCGCGCGCCCCATACGTCGACAACAACACACGCATTTCGCGGCTCCCATGTTCAGCAGGTTCTGGCCTCGGTCGGCGATTCTGCGGTACGACCCGGGCCTTGCCGCAAGCCCCCCAGTGCGCTATAAGTTGATCATGGAAGGGGGTGGCTTCTCCCCTTTCCCTTCATCTTTCCCTTCATCGTCCGCTGTGGACGGACACCCCCTCGCAAAGCGGCGGCACGCTGGCACACCGTTACGTCGGTACGTCGGTACGTCGGTCCCGTCCGCTCAGGAGGATCTCCCATGGGCCTACCGAGGAACTGCCGTGCACGGCCCGCGAGTTGATCGCTCCCCAGATGAGCGCCCTCACCTCCGTCATCCACGACTACCTCCGCGGCCCCCTCGGCTCCCGCCGCGCCGTCCTGTGTCTGCTCCACCGGCGCCGAAGACAGCGTCGAGAGAGGAGCAGGACCGCGACGCCTTGGGCGGCAAGTCGTCCTACCACTTCCGACAGGCATGCGGGTGGCACCTGGAGGTCGACGAGCGCGATGTCACCCGGTCCGAGTTCGCCCGCGGCCTCGTCGGCCGACCGGGTGGCGAGCGTGAGCGCAAGACCGTCAGCGGATTCAACGACGTGGGCTATGCCGCGGCGCAGTAGCGGGCAGTCGCCGACGACGGCGGCACGTCCTACGTCCGCACTCATGGGCTCCTCGCTCCGGCAGGGCCGGCGCCCGGCTGCGGGCACGGCCTTACAGGTCCCCTCTTGGTCCTGCAGGGCAGTCCAGCATGCCGGGGCGTGGGAAAGAGGCTGCCACGCGAGGCGGGAGAGAGCCTGATCTGGGCGGGCTTCCCGGATGCCGGAATCCTGGTACAGCGGACGGCCGGACTCCGGGCATGGCGGACTGCGGTCATGGGGGACTGCAGGCCGGTGTGAGGGACGCCGGTCATGACGGAGTCCGAGAATGAGCAAGGCCCGGATGACGGAAATCGCCGGGGACGCAATCTGACTCGAGGCGTTACGGGCTCCAAGTGCCACCGTTGTGCCGTTGCGTACCGCAACAGGCAGGGGATACTGGACTTGGAGCTCGTGTGGCAGGCGGTCCAGGTGGCAAGTTCTCACGGCGATGGCCCGCAGCCTGGACGATTGATCCTTTGCGGCTGATGCCGGAGTGAATGACAGGCAGCGTATTCGTCAGGAATCCTTCATGTATGGGCAAGTGCGAGCAGTCATCGATAACGCGCCGATCGCGATGATCAAGGTCAGCGTCTATCGCGATCGGACCCTGCTGGGAAAGACCTACACCGACGACGAGGGCCGATACACCGTGGAGTTCCCCAAGGGTGAATTGGTCACAATAAGGTTTGATACCCATCACTCGCTGACCAATGCCGAAGATTGGCACCCCTCGGTGGTCGCCAACGTGATGGCCGATGACGACAGTCCATTGGATCGCTATTTGCTGAAAAGTGGTCATGGCGTCGATCCTGAATCGGCCATGGACGCTCTCAACGGGTATCTGTTCGCTACAGAATGGGAGGATGCGGATTACGCTCGAACGGCAGCGTCCCGCCTGTCAAGGCTCAAACAAACCAGTACGGCACTCCAGGAAATCCAGCGCACGCTCCAGGAACATTTCGGCGCACAGACTTAGATGTCCAGAGTGTCCGGAACTCGTCCGAGAGTGTCGGTGAAGGCGGGGTCAACGACCCCGACGATGTCTTCGCCGTCCGCCAGATGCTTCTCCGACACGGAATCAGAACCTGCCCCGTCCCGGATTCGCTGCGTGGAGTCTGTGAACTCGAGCGCCCTGTACTACGACGGCCATCGAGATGGCGGTGGTGCTATCCAGGACGCCGGGTAGAGGTGCGGCCGCGGCGCCGAGCACGAACTGAATGCTACGGAGCATGCCGGAAGCGGCTCCGGGGGCATCGCTACCGACCGCGAGGATGATGGCGGTCGACGCGGGCAGCAGCATTCCGAACCCGGATGTCAGGCCGAACAGGCAGGCCCATGTGGTGGGGAGCGTGCTGATGCCGGTGGCGAGCAGGGTCATCAGCGTGATGATGGAGACAACGGCGATGATGAGCTGATGCCTCTGGGCCTCGCTACGCATGATGCCGAGGCAGCGCCGCTGTTCCTGGCCGACAAGGCGTACCCCTCATGGGCGATCCGGGAGCACCTGCGAAGACCGCGACCATCTATCTGGCCGGACTCCACAGCGCGGGCACCTTCCTCTGGTCCGCACGATGAGCCAACGAAACGCCCCCGTGGTGGGGCGGGGTAGTAGTGCGGTCTCGGTAGTGCGTCTCGCTGGATTTCTGTCACGCCGTGCTGTCTGCTCGTTCGTAAACGCTGATGTGGCGCCAACTTGCGGCGGTGTACGGCTCGCCGTTCCAGCCACCCCACCGTTCGCGTAGCCGGAGTCCAGCGATGCGGGCCATGAGGTCGAACTCGGGCGGGTGGGCCAGGCGCAGTCTGATGGGGGAGAGCCTGATCCCCCCACTGCTGATGCGGATGTGGTTCAGGTCGAGGACCTGGGTCAGCGGGTCGTACCGACCACCATCGAGGTCGACGTACTCGAGGCCGACCTGCTCGGTGTCGAGGTATTGATGCCCGGGGCGTGAGGGCGCAGTGGGGATGCGGCATTCGACGACGAACACGCCGTCGTCGGTGAGATGGTTGGCGGCGTTCTGGAAGCATCGGACCTGGCCTTCTTGGGTGAGCAGGTTGCCGATCGTGTTGAAGACCAGGTAGGCCAGCCCGTAGGTGCGGCCGGTGGTGACGCGGGACATGTCGCCCATGGTCACGTCGACTCGATCGCCACCTGGTTTCTCGCGCATCCGGTCGACCATGTCTTGCGACAGTTCGATCCCGTCCACCCGTACCCCGGCTTGCATGAGGGGCAGCGCGACCCGGCCGGTGCCCACTGCGAGTTCCAGAGCGTTCTGTTGCCCTGCGAGCTTGGCCAGGAATTCGACGGTCTCGGCCTCATCACCGCGTGGATGGTCGTCATACCGCTGGGACACCTCATATCCGAAGCTCGTCTTGGGATCGAATCCCTCCACGTGGCGCTCCTCTCATGATCAGCCGAATTGCTTGGCCAAGCCTGATGCAAGCTCGTGTGTCCGGGCCGGACCTTAGCGCCGAAGTTCCTTACATCGCTACGCATTTAAGAGCTGGGTAACGCCCGTCCGATCTTGACCAGCGACCGGTTTACCAGGCCACATCGGTCCGGAGGGCGGTCATCGTGCCGACATCCTGCCGCTCAGGTGCGTTTCCGCCGCCCCGCCCGTTCTGTTCCACCTCGCTGCCCCCATTTGCCGGGCCTGTTCCTGCTCGGCGGCGGCATCCTCCAGAGCCTCCATGACGTCCTTGCCGACGAGCATCCCGGCGGCATTGTGGTGAGCGCGGGCGGTCGTGAAGTCCACGCCGACCAGGAGCAAGTGGGTCTCGCCCCCGGGGCCGGGGTGTACTCGCCTTCGGCAGGTACGGCTCGATCAACTTCCACTGCTCGATGCCCCCACAGCGGGGCCGACGGAGTTGCTCAACCGAATCGACAGTCCCCGCATGCCCTGGACCCGGGCGAGTTGTTCCCACGTCGTGATCCGGGTGGGAACGCGCCCACGGCAGGCATGAACACCGCATCCACCACACCGAAGAGCAAGGCGAGTGGTATCAGCAGCCCTATCCCCGGCGCGGTGAGCACCAGTACGGCAGCTGAGGCCAGGATGACCAGGCAGCGGGTGGCGTCACTGACCGCGGCGACCCGCCGAGGGCCGAACCGGTCGGCCGCCACGCCCCCGATGAGCATGAACACCGCGCGGGGGAGAGCTCCGGCCGAGACCACCAGGCCCGCCTGCGACGGACCAGCCGTGCGGGTGGCGGACCAGGACAGCGCCAGGAAGCAGACCACATCGCCGGTGACCGACGCGGTGTACGCGGCGAGCCAGCGCAGTACGTTGCCGTCCCGGTACGCCGGCCGCGCGGCGGCTATGGCCGGGCCTGTCACGACCCGACGGACCGCGGCGCGACCGTGCCCGGCACCGGGAACATCTGCACCTGCACCGCCACCGGTGCGTGCCCCTCCGAGTCCTGGCCCTGCGCCTGTCGGTACCGGGAGATCACGGCGAAGACCTCGTCGCGCAGCCGGGCGACATCCTTCGGGCTCAGTCGCAGGACGAAGTCCCCGAAGGTGCTGACGTCGGACCACTCCTCAGGCAACAGCGGCACCTCCTGCGCCGCCGTGTGCAAGCGCTCCACACAGGCGAGGGCCACGGCGTGCGCAGAGGCGCGTCCGGCCGCCCGCTGCTCGGGAGCCCGGGATGCCGGATCGTGGATCGACGGACGGTGGGCGGCCTTCCACCACCGTTCGCGTCCGGTGCCGCGGCCTGGTTCCTCCATGATGAGCCCGCCCGCTGCCAGGCGACGCAGGTGATAGCTCGCAGCCCCGGGATTGATGCCGAGGTCCTCGGCAACCCTGGTCGCAGTCGACGGGCCACGCTCGCGCAACAGCGCGAGCACGTTGATCCGCAGGGGGTGGGCCAGCACCCGCAGAGAGGCGGTGTCCAGTTCGCTGTCCGGCCCCGAGGCCGAGTGGGGTGAGGCGGCAGAGGAAACAGCCATGTGCCAAGGCCAGACCTACAACATTTCTTTCGAAAGAGTGGTGGTGAATGGGCTCCACCGAGCGGCGATCAGCCCCTGGCCTGACGTTCTCAAGATTCCTGCCGACCGGGGACGGACGGTGAGCTGCGCGGGACCTGGTGCTCCAGTGATCCGCCGGGTTGCATGACGCTGCTCGGCTGTGATCCAGAAGGTCGAGCTACTGACTGTGGCGATGGTCACGTACGTCTTCCGGGCCCGTTGCGTAGGCTGGCGTCGGCCGTTCGTGGCGGGGCAGCCCAGGCGCCGGCAACAGCTCCCGGCACCCCGCAGATATGGCCTGATGCACCGTCAGGAAAGTCGGCAGTCGGTCAGCAAGAGTCCTCAAAAACTGGCGAAAGCTGCCCGGACATACGACTGGCCGTAGGGTGAGGGAACAGCCCTTGACCTGCAAAAACGCAGGCAGGGAGCTTACTTTCAGGAGTGCTCAGATGTTGCGTAGCATGTTCAAGTCCAAGATCCACCGAGCCACGGTGACCGAGGCCGATCTGCACTACGTGGGGTCGGTCACCATCGACGCCACGTTGATGGAGGCCGCCGACCTGCTGCCCGGCGAGCTGGTCCATATCGTCGACATCGACAACGGTGCCCGCCTGGAGACGTATGTCATCGAGGGCGAGCGGGACTCGGGTGTCATCGGTATCAACGGGGCGGCGGCCCATCTGGTGCACCCCGGGGACCTGGTCATCCTGATCAGCTATGCCCAGGTGGATGAAGCGGAGGCCCGTTCGCTGCGCCCGAAGGTCGTGCATGTCGACGCCGACAACCGGATCGTCGCCCTGGGCGCCGACGCCTCCGAGCCGGTGCCCGGCAGCGATACCTCACGCAGCCCGAGGGCCTCGGCGGTCTGAGGGGCCGGCGGCCGGTCCCGGGTCCTGGGGCCGGCCGAGCACGGCGCGCCCCAGCGGGGCGGTGTCCGAGCCGTGCCTCGCCTCGTGCACGTCCGGGATGCCGCGCACAGGCTGCCGCGGAGCCCGGCGGAGAGCAGCCCGACAGCCCGACGGGAATGTCAGTCCCTGTGGCGCCGCAGTGTCATCAGGCCATGCCCACCGGGGCGAGCGATGACGCCACCCCGGTCCGGGTCGCCCGCGAACCAAGCGCCGTCCTCCAGCTCGCGCGACCAGTACTTGCGCCGACGCCACGTACGGGCGGCCATCACCGGCGTCCAGTCCGGTTCGCTGCCGCTGCCGCTGCCGCTGCCGCTGCCGCTGTCACCGAGCCTGAGCTGTACGCCGGTTCCCGCACCGACCTTCGCTTCCTTTCTGCGGACCACGGCACACCACTGCCACGGGAAGGACGTCAGAACACCCCGGACGTGACCCATCCACCGCACCGCCTTGGCCGGCCCGACCAGCAAGAAGGCAGCGGGTATGAGCAGGAACGCGGCAGTTCCTTCTATGAGCTGCGAGTCGGTCTCGACCACTTTCGCCACGACAAGCAGAGCCAGCCATACCCCGACCCTGACCAGGAGGCTGATGAGAACTCTCCGGCGAGCCCGCTCAAAGGCGTGCCGGGTGGCGGGATCGTCAAAGGCGTACTTGGCCAAGGGGACCGGAACTTCTACCTTCACGCGTGCTACTCCTGCTCGTCGGGTCAGGCCCCGTGATTATGCGGCATGGCCGCCGCGCGGTGGGCGCTCGGGCTGATGCCCCGCAGTCGTTTGAACGCGCCGCTCAGGGCGAAGGCGTTGGCGTATCCGACCTGGCGGGCGACCGAGCCGATCGTGGCTTCCGGCCGGCGGAGCAGATCCGCGGCCAGCGAGATGCGCCAGCTGGTGAGGTAGGACATGGGCGGTTCGCCGACCAGTGCGGTGAAGCGGCGGGCGAGCGAGGCGCGGGAGACCCCGGCCTTGGCGGCGAGGGACGCGACCGTCCAGGGGTGTGACGGGTCGTCGTGCAGCAGGCGCAGCGCGGTGCCGACGACCGGGTCGCCCAACGCGCGATACCAGCCGGGGGTGTTGGCCTCGGGCCGCTCGAACCACTCGCGCAGCGTGGCCACCAGCAGCAGGTCCAGCATCCGGTCCATGACGACCTGCTGCCCCGGAGCGTCCCGGGTGATCTCCGCCGCAACCAGGTCGAGGACGGAGCAGTGCTCGCTCTCGTCCGGGACGGTCAGCAGCGGTGGCAGCGCGTCCAGCAGCCGGTCGCAGACATCGCCCCGGGCCTGGTACGTGCCCATGAGCAGCGCATGCGCCCCGTTCAGGCTGTCGCCCCAGGTCCGTGGGCCCAGACACGTCTCCGCGGAGAGGTCGTCCCCCTTCGGGGTCAAGCAGTGGTCCGCGCCGTCGATCAGGATGCGCGGCGGGGTCGCCGGGTCGTCGGCGACGGTGTACGGGACGGGGCCGCGCAGCACCGCCATGTCCCCGCGCCCGATCGGCGCGGGCTCCAGGCCGTCGACCATGATCCAGGCGTGGCCACGCAGCATGGTGACCACGGTGAGCGGTGCGCCGTCCACGAAACGCAGCGACCACGGGGGATCGAGAATCGACTGCGAGAACAGCGCGCTGCGCGCCCGGGTCTCGTACAGGAGGTTCTCAAGAGCGTCCATGGGGCGAGATTACGTTCCCGGAAGAGGCTCGGTGAGACGTAGGGATATGGATGTGAGCGTGACAGCCATGGCTCGTCTCATTCGAGGCCGGTTGACTGCGGGTATGAGCAAAAAAGAGATCTTGGTTCTGGGCGGTACCGGCAAGGTCGGCAGCCGTGTGGTGGCGCAGCTTCAGGAGCGTGGCGTGCCGGTGCGGGCGGCCTCCCGCTCGGGGCGTACGCGGTTCGATTGGGATGACGAGAGCACCTGGGGCCCGGCCGTCGAGGGAGTGGACGCGGCGTTCGTCGTCTGCCTGGAAGGGCGGTCGGACTCGAGTCAATTGGCCCGGGCCTTCGTCGAGTTCGCGGTGTCCAAGGGAGTGCGCCGACTGGTGCTGCTCTCTGCCAGGGGCGTGGAGAACCACCAGGACCTGCTCGTCCCCGAACAGTCGGTACGGGCGTCCGGCGCCGAATGGACCATCCTGCGCCCCAGTTGGTTCGCACAGAACTTCACCGAGCTGCCGCTCTTCACGGCGGCCATCGAGGCCGGCGAGCTCGCCCTCCCCACCGGCGATGGCCTGGAGCCCTTCATCGATGCCGAGGACATCGCCGCCGTCGGTGTAGCGGCCCTCACCGAGGAGGGGCATGCCGGGCAGACGTACGAGATGACCGGGCCGCGGCTGCTCACCTTCGAGACGGCCGTGCAGGAGATCGCCACGGCGACGGGCCGCGAGGTCCGGTTCGTCACGTTGGAGCCGGAGGAGTACACGGCACGCCTCTCCGCGCTGGGCGCGAGCGGTGACGAGATCATGCTGATGGACGGCCTGTTCGCGGCCATCCGCGAGGGTCGGCAGGCCCACCTGTCCGATGGCGTCCCACGCGCGCTCGGGCGCGAGCCGCGCGACTTCGGCGCGTACGTGGAGCGGGTGGCTGTCGAAGACGCCCATAGGCGAGCCGGTACGGACAGCGCGCGCCCGGCGTGACCCCGCCACACCGCAGGTGCGCCGCGCGGGGGGTGCGGGACGGCACGTACGCACCACCCTCTGGCGGCCGGGCCCGAGCCATGCTCCGCGGGCCACGCTCACCCGGCTTCGGCCCCGGACAGGCGCAGCACCACGCCGGCGTCACCATCGACCCGTACCCGTTGGCCGTCCGTGAGCCGGGTCGTGGCATGGACGGTGGCCATGACCGCGGGAATTCCGTACTCCCGGGCCACGATTGCCGCATGCGAGGCGACACCGCCGGTGTCGACGACCACCGCGGCGGCTCTGCGGAACAGCGGCGTCCAGGCGGGGCTGGTGTAGGCGGCGACCAGGACGTCTCCGTTGCGCAGGTTCGCGAAGTCTTCCGCACCGTGGATGACCCGGACCGGGCCGTCCCTGAGGCCGGCGCTGCCCGGTGTTCCGCGCAGCACCACGTCCCCGCTCGGCTCGCTGACCGGGTACGCGGTGACGAGCGGTGTGCCGGCGAGGCCGGCGCGTTGGGCCTTGCGCTGTGTCGCGCGCTCTCGGAGGTCGGCGCGGAGTTCCGGCGCCGGTGGCCAAGTGGCGGAGAAATCAAGCTCGTTCAGGCGTAGGTGGAAGACGTCCTCGGCGGTGTCGAGCACTCCGGCGTCGACGAGTCTGCGGCCCATCTCCAGGAGCGCTTGCCGCATGGTGGGCAGCGGGAGGACCAGCAGGAAGCGTGTGTCGTCACGGACTTGCTGAAACCAGCGGGCCTGCCGCAACAGTGTCCGGACCGCCGTCCCCAGCGAAGCCGGTCCCCGGCGGAGCAAGGGGTGGGCGAACAGCGCCTGTTCGGCCTGCTCGCTGGGGTGCGGTCCGGCCGGCGGCGGGGGCTGGTCGGCGAGTCCCTTCAGGATGCTCAGGACCACCTCGGGTTCGTCCTGCCACGCCGGCTGGGTGAGCAGGAGTGGTGTGGTGGTGTCACGGTGCCCGTAGCGGTCGAGGAATGCGTCGAAGTCGGCGAGGAATGACGGGGCCGAGGGGCGGAGGAGGGCGAACAGTTCGTCGGGGCGGTGACGGGCGAAGGCTTCCGAGAGGCCGGGGTCGGCCCGGACGATGGCTGCCATGTCCTCCAGCGCGCGGTTCGCGTCGGTGGTGAAGGTGTCGACGCCCGAGAGCAGGGCGCCCATCAGCCGGCGGCGGTGAAGCACGGTCAGGGCTGCGTACAGACCCGCCAGTGCCAGGGCGGTACGGGGAAAGTAGCGCAGCCGCAGTTCCACCCCGTCGGCCGCGATCCTCGGCCCCTCCTTCAGCAGGGCCAGCAGCTCCGGCCAGGTGGCGCCGCCGATGTCCCGTCCCCGGAGTTGACGGGCGCGCCGCTGCATCGCGTCGACCAGCGGATCGGACCGCCACCGGCCGGGGTCGTAGCGGCGGGCGGCACGGACGAGGCGCACCGGTGCCGTCAGCGCGCGCCAGTTCAGCCCCGGCAGCGTCGGCTCCACGCGGGCCACCACGCCACCCTCCTCAACGAACATCCGGTCCAGAGGCGGCCCCGTGAAACCGGTGGCCCGCATCAGCTTTTCGATCGAGCCGACCAGCGGGGCCGCCCATGCCGTGATGTCGATCGGGTACGGGCGGATCGGCACGATCTCGGCGAGGATCCCGGCGGTCAACCGTTGGATGCGCCCCGGTTCGACGGGTTGCTCGGGCAGCGCGGTGATCGGGCGGGTCTGCAGTACGTACGCGGTCCCTTCGGCCCAGGCCCATTCGATGTCCTGCGGCCGGCCGAAGTGCCGCTCGACGTCTGCGGCGATCCGTACGAGCCGCCACACCGCAGGCGTGGGCAGTGCCGACTCCGCGGGGCGCTCGGCGACCTGCTCGGTGCCGCCCTCCGCGCGGGGACGCACCAGGACCTCGGCACGTCCGGCGCTTCGGCCGACCACCCGCGACCGCCGTTTGTCGACCACGATGTGCTCGGGGGTGACCAGCCCGGAGACGACCGCTTCGCCCAGTCCCGGGTTCGCATCGATGATCAGCGTGTGCCGGTCGCCGGTCACGGGGTCGCTGGTGAACGCGACCCCCGCGAACTCGGCGCGCACCATGCGCTGCACGACCACGGCGATCCTCGCCCGACCGTGGTCGATGCCGCGGCTGTCGCGGTAGTCGATGGCGCGGGCGGTCCACAGCGAGGCCCAGCAGCGGCGGACCGCGTCGAGCAGGTTCTGCTCGCCGATGACGTGGAGAAAGGTGTCCTGCTGACCGGCGAACGTCGCGTCGGGCAGGTCTTCCGTGGTGGCGCTGGAACGCACCGCGACCGCGCCGCCGCCGAGATCCCGGTACGCGGCACGCACCGCCTCCGACACGTCCTCCGGAACGGCGGCTTCCACGATGGCCGCGCGGATGGCCTCACCTGCGGCCTCTCCTGTGCTCCCGCCCGCGGCCACGCCGAACCCGCTGAGGTCCGGCGGCCGGTACGCCGCGGTGGTCACCACAAAACCGTGTGGCACCGGAAATCCCCCGCGGACCAGCTCTCCGAGGTTGGCGGCCTTGCCGCCCGCGCGCTCCACATCGCTCCGGGGCAGCCGATCCAGCGGGACGACGTAGTCCTCGGTCATGGTCATCTCCCTCCCTGGGGTTTGCCCCCTGGGGCTGGCCTGGGGCTTCACCAGGGCTTCCTCGGGGTGTCCGCAACGTACGGTCGTCCGGGCGTCCGGAAATCCAAGCCTGCTGTCTGCCGTCGCGGGGTGCATCTGCCATGCGGGTGGAAGGGAGGGCGGGGAGCCGAGTTCGTGGGCGGCGAGCGGGCGGCGAGTGGCCGGTGTGCCGACTGCGTGGTCCGCGCGGCGAGCGCACCGAACCCCTGCACCGGACCGCCCACGCGCACGGCCCCCTCCTGGCCGTACCCCACAAACTGCTGCTCGGCGTCCCCACGCGCCTCCAGGAAGGGCCCATCAAGGGGCAGCCCAGCCCTTCAGCGATCTGCGACGGGGCTGTCGTCGCTCTGCGATTCGGCCGTTGCCGAACGAGGTCCTTGCCGAAGAGTGAGTGCGCTAACGACGGTGACCGCCATCACCGCGGCACCGAGCCAGGACGCTGTCGTGTATCCGGCATCGGTGGGGAACACCGAACCAACCGGAGTTCGGGCCGCCAGGGTCAGGCCGCCAAGAGCGCTGCCGATCGAGAAGCCGACGCTGCGGACGACCTGGTTGAAGCTCATTGCGCTGGAGGTCTCCGCTGCGGGAGTGACGGCGAGGATGGCAGCCGGCATAGCCGCCGAGAAGACACCGACGCCCAGACCCAGCACGCCCATTACCGCAAACGAGAGCCACAGCTGGCTCCGGGCCAGGGCGAACAGGGCCAGCGCCGCCAGCACGGCCGCGCCCCCAAGTACAAGAACTGTCGCCGGAACAAGCCGCTTGCGCAGCGGCCGCACCAGCTTCCCGCCGGCGAACCCCAGGACGGAGAAGGGCACCAGCACCAGGCCCGCGACGAAGACGTCGACGCCGAATCCGTAGCCGGTCGACTGTGGCGTTTGCACATAGCGGGTGACGAGCGTCAGCAGCAGGTACATGCCGATGCCGCCGAGCAGCATGACCGCGTTGGCCCCCGCCACCGCGGGATTCCGCAGGAGGGCGAGGTCCACCAGCGGGGTGGCGCATCGGCGTTCGCGGCGCACCCAGGCGCCGATCAACGCGGCTGCCACGGCCAGGAGCGCGGCGGCAACCGCTGGGTGATGGGTCCATAGGGTGGACTGACTGATCGTCAGGAGCAGGGCTATGAGGCCGCCACCCAGCAGCGTCGCGCCCGGCACGTCGACGGCCGACGCGTGGCCGGTCGGCGGCTGGGGTACGGACCACCAGGCGGCGGCGAGCGCGACTGCGGTGATCAGCAGGCCGAGCCCGTACGCTGCGCGCAGTCCGGCCACGTCGGTCAGCAACCCGGCCAGCGGGTAGCCGATGCCGATGCCGACGGTGGAAGCCACCGACAGCAGCGCGATCGTCGGGCCGGAGTGCTCGGCAGGCAGATGGTCGCGGGCGACACCCATCATGAGCGCCGTGAGCCCCAGCCCGGCCCCCTGAGCCACCCGGCCGACCAGGAGCCAGCCGAACGACGGCGGTACCACCGTCAGCAGACTGCCCACCCCTACGACGGCCAGGGTGGCCAGGATGACCTGGCGGCGGCGCAGGCCGGTGCCCAGCCGGCCCAGCACGGGGGTGGCGACTGCGCCGACCAACAGCGGGGCGGTGAGCGTCCACTGCGCGGCGGCCAGCGAGACGTCGAACTCGCCCGCCACCGAGGTGATCAGCGGTGCGCCGAGGCTGCCGACGACGGCAACGACGAGCGCGATGAACATCAGCGCGGGCACCAGCCGGCGCCCGGCAAGGGCTGGGGGCGTGCTGCCGCTCGTGGTCATTGGTTCGCCTCGGTGGTCAGGTGTGAGAAGAGGCCGGCGTGGATGCGGGTGGTCGCCTGACGTGCCCAGCCGTCGTCAAGGTCCGCGGCGGCGAGGGCGGCGTTGGTGTTGAGGAGCATTCCGTACGCCATGAAGGTCTTGATCTGTACCGCGTCCAGGCCGGTGGCGTCGCTGACGGTCTGCCACAGCCGGCCGAAGCCTTCCCGCACCGCCTCGCGCACCTCGTCATCACCGCACGCGGCGAATGCCTGGAGTTGGAGCAGCAGCAGGGTGTGGTCCTTCAGGCTGTCGTTGTAGCGCCGGCCCATCGCCGCCAGCGCGTCGAGGCCGGACGCCGAGCCTGCGGATGCGGCGAGACCGTCCGCCATCGCGGCGAAGGCGCGGCGGACGACCTCGAGGAAGAGCTGCCTCTTGGTGCCGAAGAGGCGGAAGACATAAGCGTGCGTGATGCCCGCCTTACGCGCGATCACCTCGGCCGACACCCCGTGCAGGCCGTGCACCGCGAACTCCTCCGCGGCGATCTTCAGCACTTGCTCACGGCGGTCAGCGCCGGCCAGCCGCCTGCCACGCCCTGCGGGCACGGTTACCTCCCGAGTGGGAACTAGTAAGTCACCTGTAACTTTCCCTTGCAGGCCACCGACGAAGAGGCCGCCGTATTTGGCCCCCACGCCTTCTCCGACGGCCGCCGGCAGCTTCCTGCGGCGCGCGGTACGCGATGTTGAGCTGAGCGGCGGACGGGCTCGGCCACCACCGTCTCGGCGCCGCGGACGCCCGCCTCGCGCCACGGGTCTTCTTCGAAGAAGTCCTGTGCCTGGTCGAGGAGTTCGCGCCCGCCGGGGCCGTCCCGGCGACTGACCTCCCCATTCGGAAGCCGGTCAGATGTGGCCCTGCCGCAGCGCATAGGCGACGGCATGGGCGCGGTTGCGCAGGTGGAGGCGGGTGGTGATCCCGTGCAGGACGTTCTTGACGGTGCGTTCGGAGTACGAGAGCCTGCCCGCGATCGCGCCCGTGTCCAGCCCTTCGGCGATCAGCCGGATGACCTCGATCTCGCGCGGCGCCAGCCCTGCCGGTGTGCTGGGCCGGTCATCGGCGCTGCGCTGCAGCTGTCCGACCTGATGGAGCAGCCGGGTGAGCAGATCCGAGGGCAGGTCCCCCTCGCCCCGGGAGGCCGCCAGCACGGACTGGTACAGCTGGCGGGAAGTGGCCTGGTGGCGCCAGAGGATCGCGCCGACGCCGCACTCGATGACGGCGAGCAGCTCGGCCTCCCGGATCTGGTCCGCCACCAGCACGATCCGTGCCCCGTCGATCCGGACGAGGCGGCGCAGCTGCGGGATCGTGGAGTCGTCCATCGCCGCGGTGACAACGACGGCCACCGCGGCCGGGGGTTCCTCGTCGCCCTCCACCAGCCGCACCCCCCGATGCTGGCTGAGTTGGCTGGTCACGCCGGCCAGGGAGATCGGATCCGGAGCGCGGACCATGACGGGTATCCGCCGCTCGGTCTGATCCTTGGTTGCCTGCATATGGGTTACCTCGTCCTCTGGAGCCCCGACTCAGGCCTTGCCCCGCCCGCGCCTCCGGTGCGTCGCTACGGCCCAGAGTGCAAGAGCTGTCCCTGGCCTGCCGTCTCTGGGCCGGCCGCGGCCGGTCCGGGCGGTGAGCGTCTCCCACACCCTGATGAATCGGGAATATGGCGAATCGTGCATGAATCGTGTGGGAAGCGCGCGCAGTCCAGCGCCATGTCTGAACGCTCCGGGCCCAGGAGCGTTGGCTCCGGGACTCTTGAGGGTGGCCCCCGCCGCGCGCTTCCCTCCCCGTTGCCGGGCCGGTTCCGCCGGACCGGTCAGTGCTGTCGCCGGCTTCCGCGCCGCCCCCGGCCGCAGCGGCAGCGGACGTCCGGTCGGCCTGGGAGGTGTCGTCGATCCGGCAGGACGTCGGCGAACGGCCCGCGAGGAGAGGGGCGGTGGTGGCCAGGGTGGGTGCGGAGGCGGTGCATGGTGGTACGTCTCCCCGTTGGGCATCGGTGTCGGTTGAGCGGTTGGCGAGCAGGCCGATACTGCAGCTGATCGGCACCGCGACGGCGAGAACATCGCCGCTGCGGAAGCGGGGTGCGCGGTGCGGCTCCCGGTTCGGCAATGCCGTGCACAGCCTGCGGGGCGGGCTGCGCACGCCGCAACGAATCCGGGCCAATCAAGAATGCCGGAACGCCGAAATAGGCCTTGAGCTGCGGAAATACCCTTTGCCTGGAACGCCTTCCTGGAACGCTCTCCTGGAACGACGCCCTTCCGATCGACGATGCCGGGGAACTCCGGGCGGAACCGACGTGGCGCCGGCGGAGGCAGCCGTGCCGCTGCCCTGGCCCGCGGGGGAGACCACCGCTCGGCCTCGCCGCCAGCGGCTCCGTACGGCTGATGACGGGCGAGCGACCAGCGCTCAGTGGACGACGGCGCGCCGGTCGAGCGCGCCCTGTCCCGAGACCAGAACAACGGGGGTCCTCCGTGCGGAGGGTGGGAATGCCGGTGGTGTCGGCGGAACGTCCGTGGCCCGTGTGGCGAGGCCGGGGGAGGCCGTGCGGTTGCGGGAGGTCTGGGTCATGCCGGTTCTCCTGTGGTGGCCGAAGTGGGGGTGCCGTGGTGCAGGCGCCAGGTGTGGTCGATGCGCATCGTGGCCTGCTGGTCGGTGTCGTAGGGCTGCCAGCCGGGGTCGCCGTGGGTGGCGAAGGCGACCCAGGCCGCGTGCGTGCGGGCCGCGAGGTCCGCGACGCCACGGTCCGGCCGGTCGGGGCCGAGGAGGGCGTGGGCGCCGTGCAGCGCGGGGAGGCCTGCGTGGTCGAAGACGAAGGGCAGCTCGACGCAGTGGCAGGCGCCGAGTCGGCCATCGAAGGCGGTGGACCGCCACGCGAAGGTGTAGGCGAAGGTTCGGGTGCCGGGGAGCGTGCTGTGGGCGTCCGCGAGTGCGCGGCTGCCGTCGACGTACAGGTCGGTCATCAGACGGGTCGCCAACTCGCCCGGCCCGGCATCGGGGTGCCGGTTGCGGTAGTGGGCCAGCAGGGCCTCCGGCCGGGCGGAGCGCCGTGCCGCGATGGCGGCCAGTGCGTGGGTGGTCATCGAACTGATCGCGCCGCCGGGGACGGTGTAGAGAGCGGCCTCGTCCGCGGTGGTACCGATCAGGAGCTCTGATGCCGTCACCGGCCCCGTGCCGTCACGGCCGGCCGTGCGGAGGGCGAGTGCGGGCTGTCGCTCCAGCAGGACGCCGTCGATCACGGGCTTGAGGGGGCTGTTGCCCAGGGACGGATCGAGGTGTCCGGAGAGTGCGGGACCGGCGGGCGGGAGGTCTTGCAGGGCGGCGGTCAGACGGTTGTCGTCCACACCGTGGAACGCTTCGGCGCGGGGCGGCAGTCCGAGCGTCGCACACACCTGGCGCGTGATCGCGAGGCTGTGGCTCGTCGGTACGGCGCACAGGCCGTTGCCGCTCTGACTGATGGCCCGGCGGAAGAGTCCGGTGGCCGGGGGAGCGGCCAGGAGAGCGGCCACGATCATCGCGCCGGCGGACTGACCCGCCACCGTTACGCGGTGCGGATCGCCGCCGAAGGCCGCGGCATTGTCCGTCACCCAGCCCAGTGCGGCGATCACGTCGAGCAGGCCACGGTTCTCCGGAGCGCCGGGCAGACTGAGCCAACCCGGAACGCCCAGACGGTAGTTGAGGGTGACGAGGACCACTCCGTCGCGTGCGAACGGTCCTCCGTCGTAGAGGGCTGCCCGGCCGGTGCCGGAGAGGAAGCCTCCGCCGTGCACAAAGACCAGCACCGGCAGTCCGCCCGCGCCCGGATCCGGCGTGGTCACGGTGATGGTGAGGTAAGCGTCGCCCGGTATCGGCGGTGGGCCGGTGACCGGGCTGAGGTCCATGCCGCCGAAGCCCTGGCGGACCGGGGCCGGCGCGGTAGGGCCGGGCCGTGTGGCGTCCCGGACGCCGTCCCAGGCGGGGGCGGGGCCGGGCGCCGTGAAGCGGGCCGCGCCGATGGGCGCGGCGGCGTACGGGATCCCATGGAACACCTGCACGCCGTCCTGGTGCAGGCCGCGTACCCGTCCGCCGGTCGTGCGCACGACGGAACCGGGCCGTGCGCCGCGCGGCTGCGCGGTGCTCCGGTGAGTCACGTCCGGCCGGTCGGTACCGCGGTGGGCGCCGGTCATGCCGTCGCCTCCAGCGACACCCAGGAGCGGATGGCGAACCCGCTGCCGGACCGTTCGACCCGCATCCCCGGCCGCTCACCGCGCAGGTGGGCCGGGAAGACGATCCGCCCCGCGTCGGCCGCCTCGCCGAGGACCCGGTGGCGCGAGTCGCGTGCACCCGCGGGGTCCTCGCAGAAGCAGCTGTTGCAGTGGGGCTCCACCACCTGCACCGGATTGTGCAGCAGGTCTCCCACGAAGGCGGCACGGTCCTGGCCGGAGGAGAGGAGAACGACACACGAACCCGGGGTGTGGCCGGGGGCCGGGGCCAGGGTCAGGTTCTCGTCGATCACGAACGAGTCCTCCCACAGCGTCGCCAGGCCCGCGCGAACGACCGGCTCGACGCTGTCCTCGAAGACGTTGCGGTTGGCTGCCTCCATACGGCGGGTGTGGTGGTTGGCCGGATTCCAGAAGTCGTGGTCGGCGCGCGGGAAGAGATAGTGGGCATTCGGGAAGGTCGGCACCCACTCCCCGTCCACCAGGCGGGTGTTCCAGCCGACATGGTCGGCATGAAGGTGCGTGTTGACCACGACGTCGACATCCTCCGGCCGCACACCGGCGGCCGCGAGGCGCGCAAGGTATCCCGTGTGCAGCTGGTGGAAGGCCGGCATGGCGGGGCGCTCCTTGGCGTCGCCCACCCCGGTGTCGATCAGGATCGTCCGGCCGGCGCTGCGCAGCACCCAGGTCTGCACACACGACCTCAGCAGTCCCGTCCGCACGTCCCAGAAATCGGGGGCGAGCCAGGGCCGGTGGGCCTCCCAGACCTCGCCCGGGATGTCGCCGAACATCTCCTCCGGCGGCCGGGTCGTGCCGTCGTACTCCACCGTCCGCAGTACCGAGACGTCTCCAAGGGTGATCGCATTCATCGCATTCATGGGTTCTCCTCACGGGCGGGTGGTGGCAGATGCGGGACGCACCCGCCGCGCTTGCCGCAGGTGCGGTGCCTGTGGGCACCGGTCGCGTTGTGTGCCGCTTTCATGCGGGCGGCGTGCCCTGTGCGCCGAATTCCTGCACGCTAGCACGCGACGTGCTGGATTGAGGCGACCAAGTGTCGTGATCGGGCGCAGATCACGCTGCTGATGCTTCATCCCCGCGCAAGATTTCTCCTGGTGCCGGATTCCAGCAGATCCTCGGCTAGGGTCGACAGCCGACGACAGCCGACGACAGCCGACGACAGCCGACGACAGCCGACGACAGCCGCGGAAGACGAGATGCCAGGAGCCATGGAGGACACCGTGATCGACGACATCGATCTCGACTTGATCGCCGCACTGCAGACGGCTCCCCGGGCGTCCTTCGACGTGCTGGCCCGCGTCCTCGACAGCTCGGCCCGCACCGTCGCCCGCCGCTACGCACGCCTCGTCGACGAAGGGGCGATGCGGGTGATCTGCGAAATCGAGTGGTCGCTGCTGGCCGAAGGCCTGCCCGCCACCGTGTGGATCGGCACCGAACCCGGGCGGGCACACGAGGTGGCACGAGCCCTCGCCGCGCGTGCCGACACCCCCTTCGTGTCGCTCGCGTCCGGGGCCGCGGACGTCTTCTGCATGCTGCACGGCCCCACCCGGGCCGACACGACCCGGGCCCTCACCACCGAACTGCCCGCGGTGCCGGGAGTCCGCGCGCTGCGTACCGAGTGGATGCTGCGCCGGCTCACCAGCACGTCGGCCTGGCGCCTCCCTCGCCTGACGCCTGGTCAAATCGCCGCGCTAGGGGGGCAGGACACCGTCCGGCCTGCCGCCCACCCGCGTGACACACCGCTGAGCGGCCTGGAACGCGACACCGTCGCCGTACTGCGCAACGACGCCCGGATGCCCTTCTCCACCCTTGCCCGCACCCTCGACATCACCGAGTCCCGCGCCCGCCGCACCGTCGCCGCCTTGCTCGAATCCGGCCTGTTGCGTCCGCGAGTCGAGGTCGATCCACAGGACATCGGCTACGCGGTCGAGGTAGTGCTGAGCATCGGCTGCCGCCCGGGCGCCGTGAAGCGCCTCGCCGCCTCCCTCGCCGACCACCCGGCGACGCGATTCCTCGCCCTCACGGCGGCCGCTTCGGTCTTCACCTACGGAGGGGTCTTTCGTGACGAGGAGCACCTTGCCGACTTCCTTACCGGCGGTTTCGAAGGCAGCGAGGAAGTCACCTCCCTGGAATGCTCCCTCCAGCTGGAGGTGTTCAAGCGGTACTGGACGGCCCGCCCTTGAGGCCTGGTGCGACCGGTATGGGCCGTTGGGCGTGTCTCAAGGGCCCCGATCGGCGGCCGAGCGGATTGGTGCGAACATGATTCGCACGTACGGGGCGACACAGGCCATAGGGGACCCACACGGTCACCAGAGGTCGGCCACCCGGAGAATCCGGGATGGGGTGGGGGTATGGGCGTTGTCAGGGTGGTTGAAGCGATGGTGTTCGGCGGACTGCACGTGTGCGGTGCGCGGGCGGGGAGGGAGTGACAGTGGGGGCGGCTGAGGAAGCAGCTGGGGTCGCGGCGCTGCTGAAGGAGTGGAAGGACCGCTCCGGGTACAGCTACGGGGTGCTCGCGAAGCGGCTGCACATGAGCACATCGACGCTGCACCGCTACTGCAACGGCGACGCGGTGCCGACGGAGTACGCACCGCTCGAGCGGCTGGCACGGCTGTGCCGGGCGACGCCGGACGAGCTGGTGGAGCTGCACCGGCGGTGGATCTTGGCGGATGAGGCGCGTCGGCGCGAGCGGGACCGTAAGCAAGGGGGCAGGGACGCGGCGGTCGTTGGCGCGGGTGGGGAGAAGGTTGCCGAGTCCGAGTCCGAGGCCGGGTCCGAGGCCGGGTCCGTGACTGCGCCCGGGGCCGAGGCCGAGCCCGTGCCGGAATCCGGGGCTGGAGCCGATGCCGGGTCCGGTACCAAGTCCGAGGCCAAGGCTGAAGCTGAGGCCGAGCCAGAGCCCGGAACCGTGCCGCCGACGGTCCCCGTTGCCGCGCTCGCCGCTTCCGTTTCCGCTTCTCACCCCGATCAGGCCGCCGAGATCACCCCCGAGCAACGGTCCGTGCCCCAGGTGACGCCCGCGGGCGGCCGACGGCGCATCGCGTTGGCCGCCGGGATCGCCGTGGCCGCCGTGGCCGCGTCCGCCGCGCTGGTCGCAGGAGTGGTCTCCGGTGGGGGCGGCGACGGCCGCAAGGTGGCAGCTCGGGCTGCCACGAGCGCGGAGAGCGGCAGCAAGACGGCGAAGACCGCGGGCGGCCGGTCGGCGTCGGCGTCCGCGAAGCCGCCCGGTGCGGGTGGCGCGAGTCCGTCCCCGTCCCCGTCCTCGTCCCGTACGCCCGGTGGCAAGGCGTCCGGCGGAGCCGACGACCGGGCGACCGGTCCGGGCACGGCCGATCGGGTCGGACTCCCGGTGAGTGTGGATGTCCGCCCGTACACCTGGGAGACCCCGTGCAGCCAGCGCTACTTGGTCGATCGGGACCCGAGCCGGATGCCCCCGCCGCCCACCGAACAGGATGCCCGGGGCTGGATCTCGGCGCTGAGCGCGGTCTCGGCGGACAGCCAGCTGGTTCAGTTGTCGGTGCAGGGTGCGGGTGACGCGACGGTGGTACTGCATGCCCTGCGGGTGCGAGTGGTGGGAAGTGCGGCGCCGCCCGCCTGGACTGCCTACAGCATGGGTGTGGGCTGTGGCGGCAACATCACGCCCAAGTCGTTCGCGGTCTCCCTGGACGCGGCGCAGCCGCAGATCGCGCCGCAGGGCGGACAGCGGGACTTCCCCTACAAGGTGAGCAAGCGCGATCCCGAGGTCTTCGAGGTCGCCGCGCGGGCCGAAAACCGCGACGTGCGCTGGTACATGGAGCTGGAGTGGTCCAGCGGAAACCGGCACGGCACGCTCCGGATCGACGACAACGGGGAGCCATTCCACACCAGTGGGATGGCCGGCCGGCCTCAGTACGACTACCCGCTGGGCGGCAACAACGAATGGGTCCCCGCCCCGAAGGAGAACGGCTGAGCCCGGATCCGGCGCTTACGCCGGTCCCGGGCCCCGGCCGAGCTCAGTGACGCCCCTTCACCAGGTCAGCGCATCCTCGGCGGTGGACTGCCAGTAGGTGACCCACGCCGAACTGTCGGTGGGGATACCGCCCTTGGGCAGCGGGAGCTGCACGGAGGAACCGGTGGAACCGTTGCCCGCTCCGTTGGCAAACAGGACGCCCAGGGTGCGGGCGGTGTGGCCGCCGTTGCCCGTGCCGTCCGCGGACTGGTACATGATCCCCGCGTACGCCGACTCGCCCGGTGCGAGCGTGATCACGGCCTGCGGCTTCGACGCGTCTTTGAACGGGGTGGCGGCCTGGCCGTCGTCCCAGCGGAGGTACGGGGCGTTGTAGGCGTGGCAGGGCACAGAGCCGGTGTTGGTGGCGGTGAGGAGCATGTGGTTGACGGGGCGATCGACCTTGGTCGCGGTGACCTTGACGTGCGCGCCGGCGCAGGCTGCGGTCGTCTGGCTTCCGGAACCCTTCCCGGCGGTCTGACCGGAGCCGTTCTTCCCTTCGCTCCCGCCGCCGGAGGAACCCGACGAGCCCTTCGACGACTGACCGTCCTTGGCCCCTCCCTTCGCACCCGATGGGGACGGGGAGCCGCCCTGGCCGCCGGTCTCGGGCAGGGAGGACGCGGCCGGGGCCTGGCTGCCGGTGTCCTTGGTGTCGTTCTCGCAGGCGGTCAGCGAGAGGGCGGCCGTCAGCACGGCGGCGGAGGCGACGAGGCGGGTGGCTCGACGGGCGATGCGCATGGTGAGTGGGTGCTTTCTTTTTCGGTTGGGTCGGGTCGGCATACGTGACGTCAGAGACGGCGGACGACCAGGAGGAAGACGGTCGCTGCGGATGCGGCGAGCACCACCAGGGCCACCGCGTCAGTGACGTCGACACGGCGGAACCGGCGGAGCCGGAAGCGGGTCCGCATGGTTTCTCCCTTCGGCCTGAGGTCGTCGGTGCTTGCCGTCCTGAGCTTGCGACGCCCCCCGTCCCAGCCGCCAGGGCCACCGGGGAATACGGGACGCCGGAACGTTCATACCGCCCCTGACCTGCGGGAATGAAGCCGCCCTGGAACGCCGCACAGGGACGCGGCCGGTGTGGGCGGAGACCAGGAACACCGCCACGTACCAAGCCGGACTCCACTTCGTCGGCGTCTTCATCTGGTCAGCGAGTTCCGGATTCCGTCCCGAACTCATCCATCCGGTGAGTCACTTCGGCACCATCCGTTGCCCGCCGTCCCCCGTAGCCCATACCTTGAGCGGCCTGAATCCGGTTCAACTCGCCGCTCAGCGGCGGGCTTCGGAAGGAACCCCCCACATGCTCAGACGCATATCCATACGGACCGCCGCGGCCGCAGGTCTCGCCGCCGCGGCGCTGACCGCCACAACAGTCGCGGCAGCCACGGCCCAGGGCGCAACAGCCGCCCCGACTCCCTCGCCTCACACCCAGCAGATCGAGTACTTCACGGGCGCCGGCGGTCACCCCCGGCACACCACCGTTCCGGCCTCGAAGCCGCTCTCCCGGTCCGAGAAGGCCGCGATCGCCGCCGGCGATGGCGATGTCACGCCGATCGTGCAGAACGGCCCCGTCGACAAGAAGCTCGATGTGGTCGTCATCGGCGACGGCTACACCGCCGACCAGCAGGAGGATTTCCACGCCGACGCCCGCGCCAAGTGGGCCAAGATCACCGCCGTTGAGCCCTACGCCTCGTACACCGGGCTGTTCAACGTCTGGGCGGTGGACGCAGTCTCCAACGAATCTGGCGTCTCCGGCGACCCGACCCAGGACGTGGTCCGCGACACCGCCCTGGACTCCGCCTTCTTCTGCGACGGCATCGAGCGCCTGCTCTGCCTCGACACCGGCAAGGTCGAGTCGTATGCGTCCAAGGCCCCGGCCGCCGATCTCGTCATCGTCCTGTCGAACTCCGCCAAGTATGGCGGCGCGGGCTACAACGACGTGTCCTCGCAGGTCGGTTACGACGGCATCGCCACCGCCTCCTCGGACAACGACCAGTCCGACCAGATCGCGGTGCACGAGACCGGTCATTCGCTCGGCAAGCTCGCCGACGAGTACGACTACGGCAAGCCCGGGACCTACACCGGCCCCGAGCCGAAGGAGGTCAACCTCACCACGCTCTCCGCCGACCAGATGACCTCGCAGCAGCAGAAGTGGTACCGCTGGATCGGCCAGGAGTCGCCGGACGGCGGCCAGGTCGGCGCGTACGAGGGTGGCGGCTACTACCAGTACGGGCTCAACCGGCCCACCGAAAACTCGATCATGCGGACGCTCGGCCGCGAGTTCAACCTCCCCGGCCGCGAGGCGATGATCGCCGGCTTCTACCGCTACGCGAGCGCGCTGAGCAGCCCGGTGGCCACCGACCGCGCGCTGCGCCGCGGGGACCGTATCCGTGTCACCGCGCCCGCCTCCGCGCAGGTGAAGTGGTACGTCGACGGGCGCGAGCGCAAGGCCGCGCGCGGCAGGACCTCGGTCGTACCGCGCACCCTCGGCGTCCCCGCGGACGGCCGCGGCCACACGGTCACCGCCCGTGCCACCGACCGTACAGGTGCGGTCCGGGACCCAGCGCTGCGCAAGCTGCTGTCCGGGGCGCTGAGCTGGAGGGTTGCGCCCTAGGGCCTGTCCGATGGGTCATGGCCGGGCCCGCGGGGTCTGGCACGGCACCTCGCGGCGTTGCCGAAACGTCCCAATAGCTCCGCTATCGAGACGCTCCGGCGCCTTGCGATGCACCGCACCAGACCCCGCGGCCTTTCCGACCCTG
>NZ_JBEZJZ010000102.1:0-29661 GCF_040651455.1 Streptomyces sp. NPDC048483 | reverse complement strand
GTGGGGTGTTGGGGTGGTTGTTTTGGGGGGGGGGCGGGGCGGCCCCCCCGGGGGGGGGCCCCGCCACGGCCTCCAAATGGCTCCGAGCGGACCGGAAGGGCGTCAGGAAGCCTGCGGCTGCTTCGCGACCTTGTAGTTCAGCGCCGGGCCCGCGGAGAGCAGCTGGGACCAGGACGCCATCAGCGACGGCACATTCGCGTCCTTGTAGCCGAGGCGCATCTGGTTCTGCCCGACCTCCTGGTCGGCCTTGCCGGCCTTGTCACCGTCGTTGTTGGTCGGCACCGAGTAGCGCAGGCCGGTGTCGGTGACCAGGAACAGGGAGCCCTCGTCCTTCTTCGTACGGGCGGTCTTCGCCTCCCGGTACAGCAGCCCGCTGCCGGGGGTGACGTACGAGTTGGAACCGGGAGCGATCTTCGCCGGGTAGTCCTTGCCGACCCAGGCACCCATGACCGGAACGCCGTTCGGGTAGCCGAATGCCGCGCTGCCCTCGAACTTGGTGGTGGTGCCCTTGTAGACGCTGCAGGACACGCCGCTCTCCGCGGCGGTGGGCAGGCCGGTCTGCGTACCCTTGAAGGTGTTTGCCATGGAGACGTCGTCGTCCGGCCAGGGGTTCTCGTACCCCGCAAACTTGCCGTAGAACTTCTTGTCCTCGCGGCCGTCCTCGTCCGATGCCGGGTTGATCGACCCGCTGGCCAGCGACTCCACCTGCAGCTCCCGGCCAGAGCCGTGGTTGACCGCGTCGGCGTTCTTCCCCACCCTCAGCATGTTGGCGATGAAGTCGGAAACCTTCTCGACGTCATTCTGGGTGACGACGTACTTCTTGCCCGACGCGCTGTCCTCGACCACCGTGCCGACCGTGCGGAGGTTGTCCGGGACGGCGTTGGCGGGAGCTTGGGACTTCATGCCCGCTCCCGGCACCTCCGGCTCGAAGATCGGGAGGGGACTCGTGATGAGCGTGTCGAGCCATTGCTGGGTGACCTGCTGCGCTTCCTCACCGTGGAAGACCATCCGGCGGAGCTTTTCGTTGGCCAGCTTGGCGTCGTTCTTGGACATGGGCTTGTGGTGCTGGGGGGCATCCAGCTTGAACGTGGCGTCGAACTCGAACTTCACCCCGTTGCTGTTGACCAGGTAGTACTTCTCGTCGGGACCCTTGACGTAGAGCGCCTGGTTCAGGTCGAGCTTGCCCTCCCGGGTCTCGACCTTCTTCTTTTCGTCGCCCCCCAGGACGAACACGGCCTGCTGCGGCTTGCTCTGGCTGCTGCTGCCGGGGCGGTTGCACACCGCCCAGGTCTTCGGCTTGTCGACGTCCTCCGGGGCGGGCAGCCGGTCGGGCGCGAACGGGATGCCGACGGCCGGGCCGTGCGAGATCTTTCCGTCCAGCTGCTTTTCGTCGACCTTGAGAACGGTGAAGTTGTCCGGGTTGAGCAGAAGCCGGGCCGACGCGAGGTTCAGGACGGGGTGGAGCAGCTTCTGGTGCTTGCCGTTGGCCGTGTCGTCCAACACGACGTACCGCGTGGTGGATTTGTCCCCGACGAGTACGTTGCCGCCGACCTTGTCCCACCCCTGCGGCGCAACCGGCTTGAGAATGCCGCACGCCCCGAATCCCACCAGCATCAGGACACTCACAATGATGCTGGGCACCACCGCTTTCAGCGGTTTCGGTGCGCTCTCGATCGAGCCATTGGGCAACGGCTTCAAAAATGCCGCATTCGTGCGCTTTCGCGCAAACGAATACGCATTCAGCTCGTCCCGACGTGATGCCATTGTTGCTTTCTCTCCCCGCCTGTCGGATCCACCAACGACCGCCCCCGGCACTCACGCCGTAGCGCCCTCTACTATGCCGTGTGTCGATCGACCCGTACGGTACGGGTGCCACCTTCCAACGCACCAGTCTCAGCGGCGGCCGATACGCCTAGAGGCCACACCACCAGTAGAGGAGCAGGCCGGGGGATGTCCAGCGCCACCAGGGCTCGACGCCGCAACGGGCGGCAACAGCAGCAACAGCCTTCCGCTGCACCGCAATACGCGGGAAATGCTGGCCAAAACGGCACAGCTCGGGGCAATAGAGGAAATCGCGGCCGGAGTTCGGAACCACGTCCGTCCGGCCCGGTGTCGCCGCGATTGCGTCAGCAGGCGGGAAATATCGGCGGCGTCCGCGTACAGCAGCTGGCCATCGTCGAAATCGCCGCCGCGCTGGTATTGGTGGGTCTGTCGATCGACCACCCGGTCGCACTGATCGTGGCCATCGTGCTGGCGGCCGTACTGGTCGTCTTCGCGCTCGGCCGGCGACGCAAGATTCCGCTGCCGGAGTGGATCACGACCGTGCGCGCCATGAAGCGCCGTGGCAAGGACAGCAGTTCCGCGCTGGCCGCCACGCAGGGCGTCGACCCGGCATTCGCCCCGGTCGTGGAGTGCGAACCGGCGCTGCGGACCTACGAGTACACGACGGACTCGGACCAGCGCGCCATCGGTTTCGTCGGGGACGGGACGTTCCTGACGGCCATCGTCCAGGTGGACGCCCGCGATGAGCCGCTGCGGCCGCAGCGAGGCAGCCACATGATGCCGCTCGAGGTGCTGCACACCGCGCTCGACGTGGAGGACATCCACCTGGAGTCGGTGCAGTTCGTGCAGTACACCCAGCCGGCGCCGGCGCCGCATCTGCCCGAGCAGGCCGTCGCGGCCCGTTCGTACGCGCCGCTGCAGGCGCAGGCCCAGACGCCCGCCCTGCAGCTGACGTGGATCGCGCTCAAGCTCGACCCGGAGCTGTGCTCCGAGGCCATCGAGGCCCGCGGCGGCGGGGTGGAGGGCGCTCAGCGCTCGCTGCTGCGCGCCGCCGACCAGCTCGTCAGCCGGCTCACCGCGCACGGCGTAGGCGCCAAGGTGCTCGCCGAGCGCGAGGTCGTGGCCGCGGTCGGCACCGCGGTGTGCGTCAGCCCACGGGCCGCCAACGGCGCGATGGGACGGGACGGGCGGGTTGCCCGCCGCACCCAGGAGACGACCCGGGCGATGCGCTGCGACGACCGCTGGCACTCCACCTACTGGATCGGCCGGTGGCCCCAACTGGGCCCGGGCGGCGCACCGTTGGCGGCCGTCACCCAGCTGCTGACCAGCACCAGGGCGATGGCCAGCACCTTCGCGCTGACCGCCACGCACGGCGGCGGCCGCGCCCCGGCCATCTCCGGCTACGTCCGGCTGTCGACCCGTAGCGAGAACGAACTCTCCGCGGCGCAGAACGAGTTGGAGCGCCGTTCCGGTTCCGTGAAGGTCGGTCTCGTGCGGCTCGACCGTGAGCAGCTGCCCGGCCTGCTGGCCACGCTTCCCCTCGGAGGTACCCGCTGATGGCCACTCCCACCTATCAGCCCCGCGTCAATGTCCAGGGCAACGGCTGGCGCAACCCCCCGATCGGGGGCGACGGCGCCCGCCGGCTCAACCACCAGCCCCGGCCGGAGGAGGAGGAGCAGGGCCCGACGGGTCCGAAGCCCAGGCCCGGCTTCGGGCTGCGCGGCCCGCGGCGCAACCCGCATGTCCTGACGCCCGAATCGCTCGGCGCGCTGACCCTGTCGGTCGGCGACGACGGCGTGATCATCGGCATCGATCCGCAGAACCAGCCCGCCGTGCTCAGCCTGCTGCGGCCCGCGCCGATGGAGATCGCGCTGGTCGGCAGCATGTGGATGGCGCAGGTGCTGGCGCTGCGTACGGTCGCCACCGGGGCGCGCGTCGCGGTGGAGACCGCGCGGCCGCAGGCCTGGGGCCAGATGGCGCAGGCCGCGGGCGGCGGGCAGCAGTGTGTGTCGATCCATGAGGTGCGCCAGATCGCGCCACAGGGACCGTCGGTTTCCAGCCCCGTCCTGGTCGTCCGCGACATGGGTGCGCGGCCGCCGCGCAATCAGCTCGCACCCAGCCCCTGGCAGTCGGTGCTGACCGTGCTGCCGTTCCTGGGGCCGAGGTCACCGCAGATGCTCTCTCGCGCCGATCTGGTCGGTCTGCAGCGGCTGTCACCCGAAGAGGCGGAAGTTGTGACGCGAATCATGCGGCTGCCCGAGCAGGTCGGTGCGGTGCTGCCGACGCTCAGCGACAACGCCATGCTGTGGTGTTCGCGCGACGGGCACCAGTTCGTGATGACCCAGCCGACGGAGGCAGAGACCAACCTGCTCGGCGGGCCGCGCCGTATGGACTGACCGCAGTTGTGGGCCGGCTGCACGCACGGTGCGTGCGCGCCGGCCGGGGCACGATCCACGGGCGCATCCCACGGGTGCGCCCGTAGGCGTGCCGATGGGGCTTGAAGACGACATGGCATCGACTGCCGTTATGGGCCAACTCTTGATTAGGCTGTGTGGAGAGCGTTGAGAGCGACGCACACCACGACGGCGGCCCGTGACGGCGGTCGGCACGGGGATGGAGACAAGCAGTGTTGGCGCAGCCCCGGGTGGCGTGTTCCGACGTCCGTGACATCCGATCGATCCGCCTGTATCCGGTCCTGCCGTTCAGGTGCGTTGCAGCAGTAGACCAGGAGGCACAGTGAGGGACCAGGAGGCTTTCCGTCCGGACGGGAACGATCCTGACGACGACCAGTCAGAGTTCGATCTGACCGGCGAATTCAAGATCGATTTCACCGCTCCGGCCTGGTATGCCAGCAACGACACCAGTGGTGGCGGCTCGAGTGCCGCCCCCACGCCGCCTCCTGCGCCCGCGCCCGCAACTCCGCCCACCGCGCAGCCGCAGCAGGGGCCCCCGCAGGGCGCGCCCGGCGTGCCGGCGCAGGGTGTGCCGGCGCCGGTGACCCCGCCCGCGGAGGCCGCGCCGCCCGGGTTCCCGATGCTGCGCCCCAATGAGACGGGCGGCGAGGCACCGGCCGCGCAGGCTCCCCCGGCCGCGCCGCAGGCGCCTGCCGAGCCGGTGGCGGCTCCTGCCGAGTCGCCGGAGGCCGCGCCTGCCGCGGACGCCGGTGAGGGCAACATGCGCACGGGCAGCGGGGTCGACCCCTCGGCCTCGCTCTGGGGCGACGACGATGACGATGACGCGGCCTCGGACGCAGAACCGGAGGCGGCTCCCGCGGCCGAGCCGGAGGCCGCCGCGGCCAACTCCCCCGCCGAGGCGCCTGCCCCCGCCCCCGCGCCGCAGGTGCCCGAGCAGCCCGCGCCGGCCGACGGGCAGGCGGCTGCGGCGCCCGCACAGGGTCAGCAGCCCGCCCAGGGCCAGCCGCAGGGCGTGCCCGCGCAGGCTCAGCCCCAGGCTCAGCCCCAGGCCCAGCCGCAGCCCCAGGCCCAGGCCCAGCAGGGCGTACCGCAGCAGGGCGCTCCCTGGGGCGCCGCGGACGGTCAGCAGCAGGGCCAGCAGCCCCAGCAGGGCGGACTGCCGCCGCTGCCGGCGGAGTTCCAGCCGGCCGACCCGCGCATGGCGCAGCAGCAGGCACCCCAGGCCGCTCAGCCGCAGCAGCCTCAGGCCCAGCCGCAGCCCCAGCCCCAGCAGCAGCCACAGCAGCAGGCTCCCGCCCAGCCCCAGCAGCAGCCCCAGGGCTACCCCCAGCAGGGCCAGCAGCCCCAGCAGGGTTACCCACAGCAGGGCCAGCAGCCGCAGCAGCAGCCCGCCTACGGCTATCCGCAGCCCGCATACGGCTACCCCCAGCAGCAGCCCCAGCAGCCGCAGCAGAACCCCAACGCGGCCGCACCACAGGGCGCTTACGGCTACCCGCAGCAGGGCCAGCAGCCCCAGCAGGGTTACCCGCAGCAGGGCCAGCACCCGCAGCAGGCGGCGCCCGGTTACGACCAGCAGGCCCAGGCCCAGGCCCAGCAACAGGCACAGGCACAGGCACAGGCCCAACAGCAGGCCCAGGCTCAGCAACCGCAACAGCCCCAGCAGGCCCAGCCCTTCCCCGGTCAGCAGGCCGCCGACCCGAACGCCGCGGCGAACTACGCGTCGTACTCGCAGCCGGGCCAGCAGCAGCCGCAGCAGCGGGCCGCTCCGGGCGCGCCGCTCGGCTACAGCGCCGCCGTCGAGCTGAGCTCCGACCGGCTGCTGCGCAACCAGCCCAAGAAGCGCAAGCCGGGCGCCAATGCCCAGCCGTCCAAGTTCAAGCTGGGCGCGAAGAAGGAAGAGGCGGAGCGTCAGGCAAAGCTGCAGCTGATCCGTACGCCGGTGATGTCCTGCTACCGGATCGCGGTGATCAGCCTCAAGGGCGGCGTCGGCAAGACCACGACGACCACCGCGCTGGGCTCCACCCTCGCGTCCGAGCGGCAGGACAAGATCCTGGCGATCGACGCCAACCCGGACGCCGGCACGCTCGGCCGACGGGTCCGCCGCGAGACCGGCGCGACCATCCGTGACCTGGTGCATGCGATCCCGCATCTGCACAGCTACATGGACATCCGCCGGTTCACCTCGCAGGCCCCCTCCGGCCTGGAGATCCTCGCCAACGACGTCGACCCGGCCGTCTCGACGACGTTCAACGACGACGACTACCGGCGCGCGATCGACATCCTCGGCAAGCAGTACCCGATCATCCTCACCGACTCGGGTACGGGTCTGCTCTACAGCGCGATGCGCGGGGTCCTCGACCTCGCCGACCAGTTGATCATCATCTCCACGCCGTCCGTGGACGGTGCGAGCAGCGCCAGTACGACCCTGGACTGGCTCTCCGCGCACGGCTACGCCGACCTGGTGCAGCGCGGTCTCACGGTCATCTCCGGTGTCCGTGAGACCGGCAAGATGATCAAGATCGATGACATCGTGTCGCACTTCGAGACCCGGTGCCGCGGTGTGGTCGTCGTCCCCTTCGACGAGCATCTGGCCGCCGGTGCCGAGGTCGACCTCGACATGATGCGGCCCAAGACCCGCGAGGCGTACTTCCACCTCTCCGCCCTGGTGGCCGAGGACTTCGCGCGGCAGCAGCAGGCGCAGGGCTATTACCCGCAGCAGCAGCAGATGGGCGGCGACCCGTACGCCCAGCAGCAGCAGCAGTACCCGCAGCAGGGCCAGCAGCCGCAGCAGGGTTACCCGCAGCAGCAGGGCCAGCCCGCGCAGCCGCCGGCCGGCTATCCGCCGCAGCAGGGCGGCTGGACCCAGCAGCCCGGCCAGCCGCCGGCCGGCTGGCAGCAGCAACAGCCCGCTCCGGACGCGCCGCTTCCGGACGGGGGCGGGTGGACGCAGCAGCCGCCTCCGCAGTGAGGCGGGCGTAGCGCATACGGGCAGGGGCCCCGCACATGGTGCGGGGCCCCTGCCCGTATGGCCTCAACTCCGGGTGATCCAGGGCGTGGCCGCCCCGTGCGTCCCGCTCAGGTCGCCTCGGCGATCAGTCCCCGCGCCTGCTTCACATCGATCGCCATCCGCTCCAGCAGGGCGTCGAGGGTGTCGAACTTCTCCTGGCCGCGGATGTAGGCGAGGAAGTCCACGGCGACGTGCAGGCCGTACAGCTCCAGGCCGACGCGGTCGATCGCGTATGCCTCGACCGTGCGCACCTTGCCGTCGAACTGCGGGTTGGTGCCGACCGAGATCGCCGCCGGCATCGCCTCGCCCTCGACGTGCAGCAGGCCGGCGTAGACGCCGTCGGCCGGGATCGCGGTGTGCGGCAGGGTCTCCACGTTGGCCGTCGGGAAGCCCATTTCGCGGCCGCGCTGGGCGCCCCGTACGACGACGCCCTCGACGCGGTGCGGCCGCCCCAGGACCTCCCTCGCACCGGTCACATCGCCCTCGGCGACCAGGCGGCGGGTGAGCGTGGAGGAGAACGCCTCGCCGCCGCCCGCCACGCCCCGCTCGAAGAGGTCGATGACCTCGACGGTGTAGTCGTAGGTGGCGCCGAGTTCGGCGAGGGTGGCGACCGTGCCGCGGGCCTTGTGGCCGAAGCGGAAGTTGGGGCCCTCGACGACGACCTGCGCATGCAGCTTGTCGACCAGCACCTTGACCACGAAATCGGCCGGTGCCAGCTGCGAGAACTCCTTGGTGAACGGGAGGATCAGTACGGCGTCCACACCCAGCTCGGCCATCAGCTCCGCGCGCCGGTGGTGCGGTGCGAGCAGCGGCGGGTGGGTGCCGGGGCGGACGACCTCGCTCGGATGGGGGTCGAAGGTGACGACCACGGCGGGAATGCCCAGCTCACGGGCGCGCGCGACGGCCTTCCCGATGATCAATTGGTGGCCGCGGTGCACACCGTCGTACGAGCCGATGGTGACGACGCTGCGTCCCCAGCCCTCGGGGATGTCCTCCAAGCCACGCCAGCGCTGCACTGTGCCCGCTCCTCGCCCGAACCCTTGTCCGTCCACTGCGCCACTTCACCATGACGCAGGTCTAAGACTGCCATGCCGGGGGCGGTGCTTCGCGCGAAGGGTGCCCCGCCGGTGCGCGAGGACGGATTCCCGCGCGGGGGCGGCCCGGCGGAGCGGGGCGCGGCCGGCCTCTCCGGTGGCGTGCAGGGCGACGCGCGGCCCGTACGCCCGGCGGCGCCACGGCGCTCGGGCCGCATGCCGTACGCCCGGCGGCGCGGCCCGGCGCGCCTGCGACGGCTCGTCCTCGGTGAGCGCGTCCAGCAGCTCGCCCGCCGTGGCGTGATCGACGTCACCAACTCCCTCGCCCCGTCCAGGAGATGACGGCGACCGGCCGCCGTGTACGTCACCCCGGCGCGGGGTCCGGCCCGCGGCGATCAGGAGCGGGGCGGGGCGGGGAGCCCGTCGATCCGCAGGAGGGCCGGCCCGGCCTCCGGGAGGGGTGTCACGGCGTCGGCGGCCGCCGGGCGGGGCCGCTTCCCCTGCGCGGCCCGCACCGCCCGCCGGTGCGCCGCCCAGGCCCTCGTCCGCCACCGGGTCCGCCACCGGGTCCGCCAGGGGCTCGGGCACCACCCGCGCCAGCCCTGCCCCCGCTTCATGGCTGGTCAGCACGGTGCCTGAGGATCCCGAGGGAAGCGGTCGAACGCGCCCCCGTACGCGCCTCGAGTCACTCCGAGCGCCCAGCCGAAGGAGTGAATGGCCGGGGCGCGTTGGACAGAGACAAGGCGAGGGGGAGAGTGGAGCGCGGGCCGGCGCCGGGGGGCCGCGCTCCACCGCCTCCACCGGCGGCCTGGGCTCCCGCGAACCCCTCCCGTAAGGTGCACGCCCAGTGATGTCGAGAGGTGCACCCCGTGACCACCCGTGCGGCCGGCCCGGCCGACCCAGCCGCCCGCACGGCGGCCGACGACCCGCCCACCACCCGCGCGATCCGGCACCGTACCGCGGCCACCGCCACGTCCACCCTGCTTCTGCTCTGCCTGGCGCTCGCGGCCCAGACCGCCCTCGCGCGGCTCCCGGAAGCGATCGTGAGCTGGGGCTTCCCGCTCCTGTACGCGCTGTCCTGCGCCGCCCTGCTGGGCGGCTGCCGCGCCCTCGCCCGCACGCTGCACACCCGCCACCAGGCGCGCGTCCTGCGGACGTACCCGTGGCAGCGCCTGAACGGCGTCCTGCGCCGCGATGACGACGGGCGGCACCACCTGGTCCTGCCCCACCCGGACGTCCCCGGTGAGGAGTTGCGGCTCCCCGTGGACAGCAGGTTCGAGAACGCGCCCGACGAGGTGTGGTTCGCCGGCGACCCCCGCTTCCTGGGCGTCCTCGCGCTGCCCGGCCCCCGGCGGATGACGATGCTCGCGCGGCCCGCGGCGCGCGACTCCCGGCTGCGGGCGTACGCCGGACCGCTGGACGCCGGAGCGCGCGCCCGCGCCCTGGCCGTGGGCGCGCGGGTGGCGCCACCGGCCGGCGCCCTCGAGAACGGCCCGGCCCCGGTGGACGACGCGGCGAAGGTCGCCCTGGACCATGGAACCACCGCCACCGGCCTGCGCCGCTCCCTCGTCCGCCGCCGGATCGCGCTGTACGGCCAACTCGCCGCGCTGACCGGGTTCTTCGTCACCATCTCGCTGCGGGACGACCCCGATCCGCTGCTCCCGGCCGCCCTCGTGCTGTTGCTCGTCGCGCCGTTCACGCTGCTGACCGCGGCACTGGCGGCCGGCGGGACGCGGCGGCTGGAGCGGACCCTGCGGACCTACCCCTGGCAGGAGCTGTACGGCGAGCCCGAGGTGACGGGGTCGGCGCACGACGGCGAGGTCCTGGTCCTCAAGCCGGAGCGGGGCCGTACGGTCCGGCTGCGCGCGGTCCCGCTGCGCAGGCGCTTCGACGCCGCCGAGCGGTTCTGGTTCGCCGGCGATCTGCGCTACGGCGGCGCGGTGTCCGCCCCCGGTGGCGCCGGGCCCGTACGGGTGGTCCGGGTGAAGCCCGCGAAGCCGGGCAAGAGGCGCTCCGGCAGCCCGGAGGCGGACGCCCTCGCCGAGCGGGCGGGACTCACCAGGAACGGCCGCCCCAGGACCTGGGCGTACTGAAACGGCCGGTGGCCGGTCCCGGAGCGCATCCACGCACCGGAACCGGCCACCCGCAGGCCTCCTCGGCGTCAGCCGAACACGGCCAGGCTCTTCGCCTTCCCGCCCTGGTTCTCCACCAGCGCCAGGAACGTGCCGTCCGGCCCGAACGCGGCCACCGGGCCGCTGCCCTCGAACCGCGGGATCGGGATCCGTGCGCCGTTCATCAGCAGCTGTGCCTGCGGCTCGGCCACGTCCCAGCGGGTGAACGCGGCGGCGGCCGCCTCGCCGACCGGCATGACCGGCAGCCCGGGGCCCTCGGTGTCGTCCACCGCGGCCTGCAGCTGCTCGAGCGTGCGCGCCCGGTCCAGCTTGTACGGGCCGACCCGGGTGCGGCGCAGCGCCGTCAGATGGCCGCCGACGCCGAGCCCGGCGCCCAGGTCGCGGGCCAGCGCGCGGATGTACGTACCGGACGAGCACTCGACGGAGACCAGCAGATCGGTCACCGGGGTGCCGTCCGCCGCCTCCGTCTCGGTCACCGAATACACCACGAACGAGGAGACGGTCACCGGACGGGCCGGGATCTCGACGTCCTCACCGTCCCGCACCCGCGAGTAGGACCGCTTGCCGTCGATCTTGATGGCGCTGACCTTCGACGGCACCTGCATGATCGCCCCGGACAGCTCGGCGACACCCGCGTCGATGTCCGCCCGCGCGATGCCGTGCGCCGCCTTTGCCGCGGTGATCTCGCCCTCGGCGTCGTCCGTGACCGTCGTCTGGCCGAGCCGGATCGTGCCGACGTACTCCTTCTCCGTCAGCGCGAGGTGGCCGAGGAGCTTGGTGGCCCGCTCGATGCCCAGGACGAGCACGCCCGTGGCCATCGGGTCGAGCGTGCCGGCATGCCCGACCCGGCGGGTGCGGGCCATGCCGCGCATCTTCGCCACGACATCGTGCGAAGTGAAGCCGGCCGGCTTGTCGACGATGACAAGACCGCCCGGCTTGTTGCTCTCACGCTTCATTCTGCCGCTCGGCCCTCGTCGTCTGCCTCGTCAGCGTCTTCGCCCGGCTTGCGGTACGGGTCGGCCTCACCGGCGTACTGGGCGCCCGAGGACACCTCGCGCACCTTGGCGTCCGAGGCCCGCGCCTTGTCGAGCAGGTCGTCGATCGTCTTGGCGTTCTCCGGCAGGGCGTCCGGCACGAACGCCAGGGTCGGCGTGAACTTCGTGCCGGCCGCCGCGCCGACCGCGGAGCGCAGGATGCCCTTGGCGCTCTCCAGGCCGGCGGCGGCGCTGGCACGGTCCTCGTCGTCCCCGTAGACCGTGTAGAAGACCGTCGCCTCCCGCAGGTCGCCGGTGACCCGGGTGTCCGTGATGGTCACATGCGTGCCGAGCCGCGGGTCCTTGATACCGCGCTGCAGCTTCTGGGCGACCACCTCCCGGATGAGGTCCGCCAGCTTCTTCGCCCGCGCATTGTCGGCCACTGGTCCGTCTCCTTCTTTTCTTCCACAATTGTGCTTCCACCGGCGGCGACGTGCCCGGTCACAGGTCAGTCGTCGTCGCCGTGCAGCCGCCGGCGTACCGACAGCAGCTCCACTTCGGGCCGTGCGGCGACCAGGCGCTCGCAGCGGTCCATGACATCGTTGAGATGCCCGGCGTCCCCGGACACCACCGCCAGGCCGATCTCGGCCCTGCGGTGCAGATCCTGGTCCCCGACCTCGGCGACGCTCACCGCGTATTTGCGGTGCAGCTCGGCGACGATCGGGCGGACGACGGAGCGCTTCTCCTTCAGCGACCGTACGTCGCCGAGAAGCAGGTCAAAGGACAGCGTCCCTACGTACATGCAAGACGGGTCAAGCCACCCGTGGGGCCTTAGGTGTACGAGTCCCTGGAACCGTACGAGTCCTTGGAACCGTACACGCAACGGCCGGGGCCGATCGACGGATTTTCCTCCACCGACCGGCCCCGGCTACGCACTACGTGATCAGCCGCGCGGCTTCTCGCGCATCTCGTACGTCGCGATGACGTCGTCGATCTTGATGTCGTTGAAGTTTCCGAGGTTGATACCGCCCTCGAAGCCTTCGCGGATCTCGGTGACATCGTCCTTGAAGCGGCGCAGACCCTGGATGTTGAGGTCCTCCGCGATGACCTTGCCGTCGCGGACCAGGCGGGCCTTGGTGTTGCGCTTGACCTCGCCGGAGCGGATGAGCACACCCGCGATGTTGCCGAGCTTGGACGAGCGGAAGATCTCGCGGATCTCCGCGGTACCGAGCTCGACCTCCTCGTACTCCGGCTTGAGCAGGCCCTTGAGGGCTGCCTCGATCTCCTCGATCGCCTGGTAGATGACCGAGTAGTAGCGGACGTCGACGCCCTCGCGGTCGGCCATCTGAGTCGCGCGGCCTTCGGCGCGGACGTTGAAGCCGATCACGATCGCGTCGGAGCCGGTCGCCAGGTTGATGTCCGACTCGGTGACCGCACCCACACCGCGGTGCAGGATGCGGATCTCGACCTCTTCGCCGACGTCGAGCTGGAGCAGCGAGGACTCGAGAGCCTCCACCGAACCGGACGCGTCGCCCTTGATGATGATGTTGAGGTCCTGCACCAGGCCGGCCTTGAGCACCTTGTCGAGGTCCTCGAGGGACACCCGGCGGGTGCGCTTGGCGAACGCCGCGTTGCGCTCACGAGCGGCGCGCTTCTCGGCGATCTGACGGGCCGTACGGTCCTCGTCGACAACCAGGAAGTTGTCGCCGGCACCCGGGACGTTGGTCAGACCCAGGACCAGGACGGGGGTCGAGGGACCCGCTTCCTCGACGTGGTTGCCCTTGTCGTCGAGCATCGCGCGGACTCGGCCGTAGGCGTCACCGGCGACGATCGTCTCGCCGACGC
This sequence comes from Streptomyces sp. NPDC048483, assembly GCF_040651455.1. Classification (NCBI taxonomy): domain Bacteria; kingdom Bacillati; phylum Actinomycetota; class Actinomycetes; order Kitasatosporales; family Streptomycetaceae; genus Streptomyces; species Streptomyces sp. NPDC048483. The sequence continues at coordinate 16,473 of NZ_JBEZJZ010000102.1, read as the reverse complement.
GCAGCGTGCCGCGCTGGACCAGGACGGTCGCCACGGCGCCGCGGCCACGGTCGAGGTGGGCCTCGATCGCGATGCCCTGCGCGTCCTGCTCCGCGTTGGCGCGCAGGTCGAGCGAGGCGTCCGCGGTCAGGACGACGGCCTCGAGCAGCTGGTCGATGTTCAGACCCTCACGGGCGGAGATGTCGACGAACATCGTGTCGCCGCCGTACTCCTCGGCCACCAGACCGAACTCGGTGAGCTGGCCGCGCACCTTGGTCGGGTCGGCGCCCTCGACGTCGATCTTGTTGACCGCGACCACGATCGGCACCTCGGCCGCCTTGGCGTGGTTCAGCGCCTCGATCGTCTGCGGCATGACACCGTCGTTGGCCGCCACCACGAGGATCGCGATGTCGGTCGACTTGGCACCACGGGCACGCATGGCGGTGAACGCCTCGTGACCCGGGGTGTCGATGAAGGTGATCCGACGCTCTTCGTCGTTGACCTCGGTCGCGACCTGGTACGCACCGATGTGCTGCGTAATACCGCCGGCCTCGCCCGCGACCACATTGGTCTTACGGATCGCGTCCAGCAGACGGGTCTTACCGTGGTCGACGTGACCCATGACGGTCACGACCGGCGGACGGGAGACGAGCATCTCCTCGCCGCCCTCGTTCTCGCCGAACTCGATGTCGAAGGACTCGAGCAGCTCGCGGTCCTCCTCCTCCGGGCTGACGATCTCGACGACGTAGTTCATCTCGTCGGCGAGCAGCTGCAGCGTCTCGTCGGAGACGGACTGGGTCGCGGTGACCATCTCGCCCAGGTTCAGCATGACCTGGACCAGCGACGCCGGGTTGGCGCTGATCTTCTCCGCGAAGTCCGTCAGCGAGGCACCGCGCGACAGGCGAACCGTCGCACCGTTGCCGCGCGGCAGCATGATGCCGCCGACCGACGGGGCCTGCATGGCCTCGTACTCCTGACGCCTCTGCCGCTTCGACTTACGGCCACGACGCGCCGGACCGCCGGGACGGCCGAACGCACCCTGCGTGCCACCACGGCCGCCGGGGCCGCCGGGACGACCGGCAAAGCCGGGACGACCGCCGCCGAAGCCGCCGCCGCCACCGGGGCCGCCGCCACCGGGACGACCGGCGAAACCGCCGCCGCCACCCGGACGACCGCCGCCGCCACCACCGGGACGACCGGCGAAGCCGCCGCCGCCACCGGGACGACCGCCGCCACCGGGACGACCGGCACCCGCGGGACCGCGACCGCCGCCGCCACCGGGACCCGGACGCGGGCCGGCAGCCGGACGCTGCGGCATCATGCCCGGGTTCGGGCGGTTACCGCCGCCGCCGGGACGCGGGGCGCCACCGGGAGCGGCACCCTGCGGACGGGGCATGCCACCGGGGGTCGGACGGGCGCCGCCCTGACCGCCCTGGGGACGGGGGCCACCCTGGCCGCCGCCCTGCGGACGCGGGCCACCGGGGCCACCCTGGCCGCCGGGACGCGGGGCGCCACCGGGACGGGGGGCCTGCGGACGGGCCATGCCCGTGGAGCCACCGGAGGTGAAGGGATTGTTGCCCGGACGGGGACCGGAGGGACGGGCACCCGAACGGGGGCCCGGACGCTCGCCACCCGGACGCGGGGCACCGCCGCGGCCCTGGCCACCCTGACCACCCTGGCCGGCGGCCGGACGGGCCGGACGCGGGCCGGGGGCACCGGGACGGGGCGCCGACTGGCCGGCAGCCGGAGCGGCCGGTGCGGACGGGGGAGCCTGGAACTCGGGCTGCGCGGGGGCGGCCGGAGCGGGCTTGGGCGCCGCGGGGCGCGCCGGGGTGGGCCGCGGACCCGGGGTGGGGCCGGCGGCGGGAGTGCTCTTGGGTGCCACGGGGGTCACCGGCGCCTCGGGCGCGGCCGGGGCCGCGGAGGCGGCCGGAGCCGGAGCTGCGGGGGCAGCCGGAGCCGGAGCCGCAGGGGCAGCCGGAGCCGGAGCCGCGGGGCCCGGCTTGGGGGCGCCCGGCTTCGGGGCAGCGGGACGTGCCGCCTGCGCCGGAGAGGGCGCCGACGGCTTCGCGGGGGCCGACTTGCGCGGCCCCGCAGGCTTACCGGCGGCGCGGCCGCTGCCGCTGCCTGCCTGGAAAGCGTCAGTCAGCTTGCGTACAACCGGCGCCTCGATCGTCGAGGACGCCGAACGAACAAACTCACCGAGTTCTTGGAGCTTGGCCATGACGACCTTGCTCTCAACTCCGAACTCCTTGGCGAGTTCGTATACCCGGACCTTAGCCACTTCGCTCCTTTTAGGTCCGGGTTACGCCGGACCGTCGCTACTTCATGGGCGTACTCATCGCGTACTCATCGAGTGCTCATCGCAATCTCGACCTACTTCCAACTCGCGAGGTACCTGACCGCACTGGGATCCGTGCGCTGTGCGTTCTTGCCGTGCTTCTACTGCTGTGCGCTCTTGCCATAACGGCTGCTCAAGGCGCCTCCCGCTCAATGACACGACGCAATTGCGTCGTGTCGAACGGCCCTGGGCCCCGAAAGGCCCGGGAAAACGCCCGGCGGCGAACCGCCAGATCGAGACAGACCGGTGCCGGGTGCACATAAGCACCCCGGCCGGGAAGCGTACCGCGCCGATCGGGGGTGCACTCACCCTCGATCACCACGATGCGCAGCAAATCGCCCTTGGCCGCTCGCTCCCGGCACCCCAGACACGTGCGCTCAGGGCATGCGCGGGCATGCGTCCGGCCAGACACTGCTTAAGTCTACCTCCCCGCACCGACCTCACCCCGATGGGGTAAAGCCCGAACGTCTGCTCAAAAAATTCCCGCCGCCCGCCGCGACACCCCCGAGAGGGAGCCGCGGCGGCTGCCGGTTCACTCCTGCGGAGCGTGCTGCTCCGTGTCCGGCCGGATATCGATCCGCCAACCCGTCAGCCGGGCCGCAAGCCGGGCGTTCTGCCCTTCCTTGCCGATGGCCAGCGACAGCTGGTAGTCGGGCACGGTGACCCGGGCGGACCGGGCCGCCAGATCCACGACCTCGACCTTGCTGACCCGCGCCGGCGACAGCGCGTTCGCCACCAGATCCGCCGGGTCGTCCGACCAGTCCACGATGTCGATCTTCTCGCCGTGCAGCTCGGCCATCACGGCCCGGACCCGGCCGCCCATGGGACCGATGCAGGCACCCTTGGCATTCAGCCCGGACCGCGTCGACCGCACCGCGATCTTCGTACGGTGCCCGGCCTCCCGCGCGATGGCCGAGATCTCCACCGACCCGTCCGCGATCTCCGGCACCTCCATGGCGAACAGCTTCTTCACCAGATTGGGATGTGTACGCGACAGCGTCACGGACGGTCCGCGCACTCCCTTGACCACCCGCACGACATACGACCGCAGCCGCGTCCCGTGCGCGTAGTCCTCGCCCGGCACCTGCTCCTGCACCGGCAGCATGGCCTCCATGCGGCCGATGTCGACGAGCACGTTCTTGGGGTCCTTGCCCTGTTGGACGACGCCGGTGATGACGTCACCCTCACGCCCGGCGAACTCGCCGAAGGTGATCTCCTCCTCGGCGTCCCGCAGCCGCTGCAGGATGACCTGCTTGGCGGTGGTCGCCGCGATCCGCCCGAACCCGGACGGGGTGTCGTCGAACTCGCGCGGTTCGGCCCCCTCCTCCAGATCCTGCGGGTCCTCCTTCGCCCACACCGTCACATGCCCGGTGCTGCGGTCCAGCTCCACCCGCGCCTGCCGGCGGCTGCCGTCGGTGCGGTGGTATGCGATGAGGAGGGCCGACTCGATCGCCTCGACCAACAGGTCGAACGAGATCTCCTTCTCCCGCACCAGCCCCCGCAGGGCACTCATGTCGATGTCCACGGCTACGCCTCCTCCTTGTTCTCGTCGTTCTTACGGCTGAATTCCAGCTCGACCCGCGCCTTGGCGATCTCGTCGAACTCGACCCGCCGCTCGGTCGGCTTACGCCCCTTGACCCCCGGCACCTGAAGATCGAGCCCGTTCTCGTCCACGGAAACAATCCGCGCGACGAGTTCGCCGCCCTCACTCAACTGGGCCTTGATCAGCCTTCCGACGGCGCGGCGGTAGTGCCGCAGCTCGGTCAGCGGCCGGTCGGCGCCGGGAGAGGTCACCTCGAGGGTGTACGCGGCGCCGCCCATCACATCGGACTCGTCCAGCACCTGCGAAACCTCGCGGCTCACGGCCGCGCAATCGTCCAACTGGACGCCGTCGTCGGAATCGACCACGATCCTCAGCACCCGCCGCCTGCCTGCGGGGGTCACCTCGATCTCTTCCAGATCCAGGTCTCGCGCGGCGACGAGCGGTTCAAGCAATCCGCGCAGCCTCTCGCTCTGGGTGGTGCTCATCCGGGTGACTCCTCGGCCGCGTGTGCTGTTGTGGGTAGGTCGCGTGTCGGGTCAAAGCCTATCGGTTCCGGCGGGGTACTGACGATTCGGTGGGCGGTCACGGATACTCTCGCCTGCGGTGATCACTACGGAAGACCCCGGGAAGTGGAACGTGCCGAACCTGGCGCTCACGCGCAGAACAACCCTGCTGGCCGGCGCCGCCCTCGGGACGGCCGCCCTGCTCACAGGCTGCTCCGAGGACCCCGCCCCCGAACGGGCCGAAGAATCCTCGGCCGCCGCCCACGTGCGCCGCGAAGCCGCCCGCGACAGCACCGCACTGCTGGCCCGCTACGACGCAACCCTGGCCGCACACCCCGCCCTGGAGGCCGCCCTGCGCCCCCTGCGCGCCGAAGTGGCAGGCCACGCCGAGGCGTTCGGCACCAAGGCCAGGCCCAGCGGCAGCCCCCACACCGGCACCGGCGTGTCGGCCCACAGCCCCACCGAACGGTCCGCCCCCCGGATCCCCCAGAACGAAAAGACGGCCCGCACACAGCTGGCCGAAGCAGAACGCAAACTGTCCGACAAACGCACCAAGGCCCTGCCCACCGCCCCACCGGAGCTGGCCCGCCTGCTCGCCTCGGTGGCCGCAGCAGGCGCCGCCCACGCGTATCTGCTGGCACAGGCATGAGAGGCCACACGCCCATGACGGACTCCACCCGCACCAAGGCCAAGGCCGACGGACCGACCGAGCTGACGGCGCTCCAGGCCGCCCTGTCAGCCGAATACGCAGCCGTCTACGGCTACGGCGTGGTCGGCGGCCGCATCTCCGCCGACCGGCGCAAGGAGGCCCAGTCGGCGTATGACGCCCATCGCGCACACCGGGACGCGCTGCGCCGCACCGTACGGGACCTGGGCGGCACACCGCGGGCCGCGGCGGCCGCCTACGAGCTGCCCTTCCCCGTCCCGGACGCGGCCGCCGCGGCCCGCCTTGCGGCGGAGCTGGAGGACCGCCTGGCCGCCGTCTACGCGGATCTCGTACGGGCCGCGGACACGACCCGCCGTATGGACGCGGCGGCCTCGCTGCGCGAGGCGGCGGTGCGGGCGGTGCGCTGGCGCGGCAGCAGCGTAGCCTTCCCTGGTCTCGTGGAGCGGGCCACGGCCGACGCGCCGCCGAGCTCGCCGGGCGCGCCGAGCGCGCCCTCGAACGCGCTCTGAACGACCGCCCCAGGAAAGGGACAGCCCAGGCATGGCAACGGCACCCATCGAACCGCCGCAGCGGTTGGTGAGTTCGCTGAGCAGCGATCCGGAAGACCTCGTACGGGAGTGGCTCGCCGCCCTCCCCACGCTGGTTCAGCAGCAGCTGGAGGCCTGGGATCTGACGCTGGAAAGGGTGCACGCCCCCGGCGGCCGCAGCAGCCTGCTGGCACTCGTGCACCAGTCGGACGGAACTCCCGCAGCCCTGAAGTTCCCCGCACCGGGCCGGGCTTGCCCCCATGAGGCAACGGCGCTGGAGATATGGGACGGTTGGGGCGCCGTACGCCTCCTGCGCGCCGACGAGAAGACCGGCGCACTCCTGCTGGAACGCCTGCAGAGCGCCGTATCGCTCCGCTCGCTCCCCGAGGCAAAAGCACTCCTGGAGGCGGCGGGAACGGTACGCCGCCTGTGGGTACCACCGGAGCCCGGCCACCCCTTCGCCACCCTGGCCGACCGCACCGCCGAGGCCGTGGAAGCGCTCCGCACAGCCGGCGCACGCACCGAATCCGCCGCCCCCCTGGTGGACGAGGCCCTGGAACTCCGCCGTACCCTCCCCACCACCGCCACCGAGGAGTTCGTCCTGCACGGGGCATTCCGGCAGGGCAAAGTACTGGCCGGCGAACGCGCGCCGTGGCTGGCGATCGGCCCGTCCCCCGTGGTCGGCGAGCGCGCATACGACCTGGCAGCCCTGGTCCTGGACCGCTTCGAGGACGTGATGGCCGGCTCCGGCGCCACCGCCGCGACCCGCCGCCGAGTGGCCAAACTGGCCGACTCCCTGGACGTGGACCGGGACCGCCTGCGCGCCTGGACGCTCTACCGCGCAGTCACCGCAGGCGTACGGGAGTCATCGATGGGAGACCGCCAGCGCGGCGAACTGCTCCTGGAGTTCGCGGCCTGGCTGTAGAAGACGCCCGCCCCCACCGTCCGTCCGCCGCGTACGGACCGGAGGTGCCGTACCGGGGTGTCCCCACGGTGCGGCACCGACCCGATCCACGTACACCAGGCGCACCCCACAGACAAAAAGTCGGCTACGGCGAACCAGCGAATCCCACCGCCGAAATCCACCGCAGCCGACCCCGGAACATCAGGCGCTGAGCCGAGCCACCGCCTCCTCGACGGTCAGCTCCTCCCGCTCCCCCGTCCGCCGGTCCTTGACCTCGACAACGCCCTCACCGGCACGCCGCCCCGCCACCACAATGGTCGGCACACCCAGCAGCTCCGCGTCCGTGAACTTCACACCGGGCGAGACCCCGGCCCGGTCGTCGACCAGCACCCGCAGCCCAGCGGCACCCAGCTGCTCCCCCACCGACAGCGCGAGCTCGGTCTGCTTGGCCTTGCCCGCCGCGACCACGTGCACGTCGGCCGGCGCCACCTCACGCGGCCAGCACAGCCCCGACGCATCGTGCGTCTGCTCGGCCAGCGCAGCCACCGCACGGGAGACGCCGATGCCGTACGACCCCATCGTGACCCGGGTCGGCTTCCCGTTCTGCCCGAGGACGTCCAGCTCGAAGGCGTCCGCGTACTTGCGCCCCAGCTGGAAGATGTGGCCGATCTCGATGGCACGGTCGATGCGCAGACCCGCGCCGCAGTTCGGGCAGGGGTCGCCGGGCTCGACGACCACCACGTCGAGGTAGTCGTCGACCTCGAAGTCACGGCCCGCGACGACGTTGCGGGCGTGCTTGCCCTCCTTGTTGGCACCGGTGATCCAGGAGGTGCCGGAGGCGATCCGCGGGTCGGCAATGTAGCGGAAGGACTTGCCGGCCAGACCCTGCGGCCCGACATAGCCCCGGACCAGCTCCGGCCGGTCGACGAAGTCCTCGGCGGTGACCAGCTCCACGGTGGCCGGCGCCAGGTGCTCGCCCAGCTTGCCCAGGTCGACCTCGCGGTCACCGGGCACGCCCACCGCGACAATCTCGCCGTCGACCTTGACCAGCAGGTTCTTCAGGGTCGCGGAGGCCGGTACGCCCAGGTGCCCGGCGAGCGTCTCGATGGTCGGGGTGTCGGGGGTGTCCAGCTCCTCGACGGGACCGGCGGCGCTGCCGTCCACCGCCGCCACCTTGACCGTGACGGCCTCGGTGTTCGCCGCGTAGTCACACTCGGGGCAGTCCACGAAGGTGTCCTCGCCGGCCTGGGCGGGGGCCAGGAACTCCTCGGACGCCGAGCCGCCCATCGCACCGGAGACGGCGGAAACGATGCGGTAGTCCAGGCCCAGACGCGCGAAGATCTTCTGGTACGCCTCGCGGTGCAGGGCGTAGGACTGCGCCAGGCCCTCGTCCGTGGTGTCGAAGCTGTACGAGTCCTTCATCTGGAACTCGCGCCCGCGCAGCACGCCGGAGCGGGGCCGGGCCTCGTCGCGGTACTTGGTCTGGATCTGGTAGAGGATCACCGGCAGGTCCTTGTAGGACGTGCACTGGTCCTTGACCGTCAGAGTGAAGATCTCTTCGTGGGTGGGCCCGAGCAGGTAGTCCGCGCCCTTGCGGTCCTTGAGGCGGAAGAGGAGATCGCCGTACTCCTCCCAGCGCCCGCTGGCCTCGTAGGGCTCCTTGGGGAGCAGGGCCGGCAGCAGCACTTCCTGTCCGCCGATGGCGTCCATCTCTTCGCGGACGATACGGGAGACGTTCTCCAGGACCTTCTTGCCCAGCGGCAGCCACGTCCAGATACCGGCGGAGGAGCGGCGGACGTACCCGGCGCGGACGAGCAGCTTGTGGCTGGCGGTCTCGGCGTCGGCCGGGTCCTCGCGCAGTGTCTTGATCATCAAGCGGGACATGCGCTGAACCTGTGCGGCGTTGGCCATGGGAGTTTCTCCTGCGTAAGAAAGGTGACTCCCAGGAGGTTAGCCGCACCGGTGTGAACCATGGAAATGCGTTCCGCTCAGGGCCGCATCCACCACCGCTCAGGGCCGTATCAACGGCAACGGGGCCCCCATCACCGCATAAGGCATGGGCGCACTGGGAAACAACACCCGCCGCGCAATGTCCTGGTACCCCAGCGACCGGTACAGCCCGCGGGCGGGACTCTCCACATCGATGGCGGACAGAATCGACCGCGGCTCCCGCGCCGCGTCCGTGATGCGGGTGATCAGCTCCCGTCCGATCCCCCGCCCCTGATAGGCGGGATGGACATGCAGCTCGGTGATGACGAAGGCATCGTCCAGCCAGTGATCAAGATGCTCACTGCGCAGATACGGCTCGACCACGGTGGACCACCAGTGCGCCCGGTCATTGGGCATCCCGTACACGAACCCGATGAGCCGCCCCGCCGGGGTGGTGGCCCCCAGGGCCCGCGCCCCGCGGCAGCCGAGGTGCCGCAGCACGATGTGCCGCCGCACCGCGATCTCGTCATCGCTCAGTCCGAACGCCAGCGCCTGCACCGCGAGCGCGTCGTCCACGCGGGCGGCGAGATCGAGAGGGCCGACCGCGACATCATCCATGGTCGCGAGCGTACAAGGCGGCACGCTCGAAGGTCACGACCACAAAGACTCACGACACCGAACAGGACACCCGCAGCCCGCCCCGCCTCAGAACAGCACACTCATGAACGCCCCGACCTCCTCGAACCCCACCCGCCGGTACGAGGCACGAGCAGCGGTGTTGAAGTCGTTCACATAGAGGCTGACCACCGGCGCCACATCGCTCAGCGCATACCGCAGCACCGCCGCCATCCCCGTCTCGGACAGTCCCTTGCCCCGGTAGGCGGGATCGACCCAGACCCCCTGGATCTGGCAGGCCCGCGGCGTAGCGGCCCCGATCTCGGCCTTGAAGATGACCTGGCCGTCGTCGATCCGGGCGAAGGAGCGACCGGATCCGACCAGCTCGGCGACGCGCGCCTGATACAGCAGCCCGCCGTCGCCGGCCATCGGCGAGATGCCGACCTCTTCGGTGAACATGGCCACGCACGCGGGCATGATCACGTCCATCTCGGTCTTGCGGATCCGCCGGACGCCGGGGTCGGGCGCAATCTCCGCGGACGGCGAGGAGGTGACCATCAGCGGCTGGTGGCGGCGGACCTCCCGGGCCGGCCCCCAGTACGGCTCCAGCAGCGACCACAGCTCGGTCGCCGGCCCCGCGGGCCCGACGATGGACGAGCACCGCCGCCCCTGCCGCCGCGCCCGCTCGGCGAAGCCGCGTACGGCTTCCGAGGTGGCACAGACCGGCACGAGGTTGGCTCCGGCGTAGCACAGCGACTCCAGCCGCCCTCCGACGTACCAGCCCCACATCTCGCCGCCGAGGCGCCAGGGGTCGAGCCCGGCGATCTGTACGCGGGCGGCGACGAAGGCGTTGGCGACCGGGTCGCGGTCCAGGACCGCGAGGGCATCATCGAGCTCCCCGGGCTCGAGGACCTTGATGGTCGTGGTCGTCAGCACGTGTCGGAATGCCTCACCGTTACGGGCCTGGGAGGCCAGGCGGGAGCAGGTCTTGGCACTTTACCTCCCCCTGCGCGGGAGCACCCGGCCCGCTGTGGAGCGGCCGCCCGCGGGCATCCGCGGGCCCCGCGCCCGGGCATCGGCGAGCCCCGCGGCCCTGGTGGGGCGGCGGGGCTCGGCGGCAGTGCGCGGGCGGATCAGCCGGCGGCGGAGACCACCGGGGCGCCGGACTCGACCCCGTCCTTCTCCATCTGCTCGGCGATCTTCAGGGCCTCTTCGATCAGCGTCTCGACGATCTTCGACTCGGGCACGGTCTTGATCACCTCGCCCTTCACGAAGATCTGGCCCTTCCCGTTGCCGGAGGCCACGCCCAGGTCGGCCTCCCGCGCCTCGCCCGGACCGTTGACGACACAGCCCATGACGGCGACGCGCAGCGGCACCTCCATGCCCTCCAGACCGGCGGTGACCTCGTCGGCGAGCTTGTAGACGTCGACCTGGGCACGGCCGCAGGAGGGGCAGGAGACGATCTCGAGGCGGCGCTGGCGGAGGTTGAGCGACTCCAGGATGGAGATGCCCACCTTGACCTCTTCGGCGGGCGGCGCGGACAGCGAGACGCGGATGGTGTCGCCGATGCCCTCGCTCAGCAGCGCGCCGAAGGCGACCGCGGACTTGATGGTGCCCTGGAAGGCGGGCCCGGCCTCGGTCACACCGAGGTGCAGCGGGTAGTCGCACTGGGCCGCGAGCTGCCGGTAGGCATTGACCATCACGACGGGGTCGTTGTGCTTGACGGAGATCTTGATGTCCCGGAAGCCGTGCTCCTCGAAGAGGGACGCCTCCCACAGGGCCGACTCCACCAGGGCTTCCGGCGTCGCCTTGCCGTACTTCTGGAGCAGCCGGCGGTCGAGCGAGCCGGCGTTGACGCCGATACGGATCGGGGTCCCGGCGTCGGAGGCCGCCTTGGCGATCTCCTTGACCTGGTCGTCGAACTGCTTGATGTTGCCCGGGTTCACCCGGACCGCGGCGCAGCCCGCGTCGATGGCGGCGAACACATACTTCGGCTGGAAGTGGATGTCGGCAATGACCGGGATCTGCGACTTCTTCGCAATGATCGGGAGCGCATCGGCGTCGTCCTGCGTGGGGCAGGCGACGCGGACGATCTGGCAGCCGGAGGCGGTCAGCTCGGCGATCTGCTGGAGGGTCGCGCCGATGTCGGACGTCCGCGTGGTCGTCATCGACTGCACCGAGACCGGTGCGTCTCCGCCCACGGCGACCGAACCGACGTGGATCTTGCGGCTGACACGGCGGTCGGCGAGCTTGGTCGGTACGTCCGGCATTCCCAGCGCAATGGCAGTCATCTGGCGAGCAACCCCAAGGTGTGGATCAAGGTCCCGTATTCGGCGGGCTCCGGCATCCGAGATTACGTCACCCGGGTTGCGGTCAGCACATCGCGCCCCGGAGGCCCCTCGAAAGGGGACGGCCGGGCACCTCCAAACGCTTCGGAGGTGCCCGGCCGCCGCCAAACGCACTTTTCGGCCGACCTGTCCCGGCCGGCTTCGCCGTCAGGTCAGCTTCACCGGATTCACCACATCCGCCACCAGCACCAGCAGCGTGAAACAGATGAAGATCCCGGCCACGACGTAGGCGACCGGCATCAGCTTGGCGACGTCGAAGGGGCCGGGGTCCGGGCGCCGGACGATCTTGGCGAAGGCGCGGCGGATCGACTCCCACACGGCGCCGGCGATGTGCCCGCCGTCCAGCGGCAGCAGCGGCAGCATGTTGAACAGGAACAGCGAGAGGTTGAAGCCGGCGACCAGGAAGAGCATGGTCGCCACCCGCTGCTCCGGCGGGATGTTCAGCGAGAAGACCTCGCCGCCCACCCGGGCCGCGCCGACCACGCCCATCGGGGAGTCCTGCTTGCGCTCGCCGCCGTTGAAGGCCGCGTCCCACAGGTCCGGGACCTTGGAGGGCAGGTTGACCAGCGAGGAGACGCCCTGCTGGACCATGTTGCCCATGCGGTCGACGGACTGGCCGAAGGACTGCTGGACGACTCCGCTGGCGGGCGTGAAGCCGAGGAATCCCGCCGTGACGTACTGGCCGGGAACGTAGCCGCCGTGTCCGTCCGTCTTGGCGACCTTGTTCTCTATCAGGTCGGCGTGGAGGGTCTGCCGTACGCCGTGCCGCTCGACGACGAGGGTGGCGGGACCGGTGGTGTCGCGGATCTGCCCCTGGAGGGCGCCCCAGTCCGGTACGGCGTGCCCGTTGAACGAGATGATCTTGTCGCCGGCCTTCAGGCCCGCGGCCTTGGCCGGGGAGTCCTTGGCGTCGTTCGGGCACTTGTCGGTCTTGGCGGACGCCGAGATGACACAGTCCGAGACCGAGCCCACCTGGGTGGTCTGGGTGTTGATGCCGAAGCCCATCAGCACGCTCATGAAGATCACGACCGCGAGGATCAGGTTCATGAACGGCCCGGCGAACATCACGATGATGCGCTTCCAGGGCTTGCGGGTGTAGAACAGCCGCTTTTCGTCGCCGGGCTGGAGCTCCTCGAAGGCCGCCGAGCGGGCGTCCTCGATCATGCCGCGGAACGGCGAGGTGGAGCGGGCCTGCAGCTTCCCGTCGTCGCCGGGCGGGAACATCCCGATCATGCGGATGTAGCCGCCGAGCGGGATGGCCTTGATGCCGTACTCGGTGTCGCCCTTCTTACGGGAGAAGAGCGTCGGCCCGAAGCCCACCATGTACTGCGGCACCCGGATGCCGAACATCTTGGCCGTGGAGAGATGGCCGAGTTCGTGCCAGGCGATGGAGAAGAGCAGGCCGACGACGAAGACGACTATGCCCAGGATGGTCATCCAGGTCGTCATGCGCGAGCCTCCGAAGGTGTCCGTGCCGCACGGGCGGCAAGTTCCCGGGCGCGGGCGCGCGCCCAGGTTTCCGCCTGCAAGACGTCCGCCACGGTCAGCGAGGTTCCCCGCCCGGCCACGTCGTGTTCGGCGACCACTTCCGCGACCGTATCCACAATCCCTGTGAACGGCAGCTTGCCGTTCAGGAAGGCATCCACGCATTCCTCGTTCGCGGCGTTGAAGACGGCAGGGGCCGTGCCGCCCAGATCACCCACGTGACAGGCCAGCGGGACGGACGGGAAGGCCTGCGCGTCCAGCGGGAAGAACTCCCAGGTCTGCGCCTTCGTCCAGTCGATGCCCGGTGCCGCGTCCGGGACCCGCTCGGGCCAGCCCAGGCCCAGGGCGATCGGCATCCGCATGTCGGGCGGGCTGGCCTGGGCCAGGGTGGAACCGTCGGTGAATTCCACCATCGAGTGGATATAGGACTGCGGATGAACCACGACCTCGATGCGGTCGAAGGGGACGTCGAAGAGCAGATGCGCCTCGATGACCTCCAGGCCCTTGTTGACCAGGGTCGAGGAGTTGATGGTGACGACCGGGCCCATGGACCAGGTGGGGTGGGCGAGGGCCTGTTCGGGTGTCACACCGGCCAGCTCCTGCTTCGTACGGCCGCGGAACGGGCCGCCGGAGGCGGTGACGACGAGCTTGCGGACCTCGGCGCGCGCGCCGCCGGCCAGCGCCTGGAAGAGCGCGGAGTGCTCGGAGTCGACGGGGATGATCTGGCCGGGCGCGGCGAGGGCCTTGACCAGCGGACCGCCGACGATCAGGGATTCCTTGTTGGCCAGGGCGAGCACCCGGCCGGCCTTGAGGGCGGCGAGGGTGGGGGCGAGGCCGATGGAGCCGGTGATGCCGTTGAGGACGGTGTGGCAGGGGGAGGCGGCGAGTTCGGTGGCGGCGTCGGGGCCGGCCAGGATCTCGGGCAGCGGCTCCCCGGTCCCGTAACGGGCGGTGAGGGCCTCGCGCAGTGCGGGGACGGCGTTCTCCCGGGCGACGGCAACGGCGGACACCCTCAGCTGGTGCGCCTGGTCGGCGAGCAGGTCCACCCGGCCGCCGGCCGCGGAGAGCGCGGTGACCCGGAAGCGGCCGGGGTTGCGCAGCACGATGTCGATCGCCTGCGTGCCGATAGAACCGGTCGAGCCGAGGATCACGATGTCGCGCGGGCCTGCCGGGCCGGTGGCGGCCGGCTCGAAGCGCAGGTGCGGATGTGCGAGGGAGGAGTCCGTCATGTGGTCCATTGTTGCCGGTCGCCGGCGCTCCTCGTACGGGGGACCCGGAGGCCGCCCGTACGAGGGCAGGGGGTGTCACCTCAGCGGACGGGGCGGCGCACATTGTCCTTCGTGCTGGGGCCGGGGGTGGCGTCCGCGATCCAGGGGCCGTCGCCGCTGGGGTCGATGACGCCCTCCTCCAGCCAGGTGTAGCTGCCGCCCAGGACCCCGTTGACGATCTTGCGGTCGAGGGCGTCGGTGTTGGTCCACAGCCGGGCGAAGAGTTCCTCGACGCGGATCCGCGACTGGCGGCAGAAGACCTCGGCGAGCTGGTGGGCCTCGCGGCCGTGCTCGCCGGTCAGCCGCAGATGTTCGGCCCGTACGCAGGCCGCGCTCATGGCGAAGAGTTCGGCGCCGATGTCGACGATCCGGCCGAGGAAGCCCTGCTTGGTCTCCATCCGGCCCTGCCAGCGGGACATCGCGTAGAAGGTGGACCGGGCGAGCTTGCGGGAGGCGCGTTCGACATAGCGCAGATGGCTGGCGAGTTCGCCGAACTCCTGGTAGGTACGCGGGAGTTGACCGGGTCCGGCGACGAGCTTGGGGAGCCAGCGGGCGTAGAAGCCGCCGGCCTGGACGGCGGCCCGGCCCTTCTCGGCGAGGGATTTGTCGGGGTCGATGAGGTCGCCGGCGACCGACAGATGGGCGTCGACGGCCTCGCGGGCGATCAGCAGATGCATGATCTCCGTCGAGCCCTCGAAGATCCGGTTGATGCGCATATCGCGCAGCGTCTGCTCGGCGGGGACGGCGCGTTCGCCGCGGGCGGCGAGCGATGCGGCGGTCTCGAAGCCGCGGCCGCCGCGGATCTGCACCAGCTCGTCGGCCATCAGCCAGCCCATCTCGGAGCCGTAGAGCTTGGCGAGGGCGGCCTCGATACGGATGTCGTTGCGGTTCTCGTCGGCCATCTGGGAGGAGAGGTCGACAACGGCCTCGAGGGCGAAGGTGGTGGCCGCGATGAAGGAGACCTTGCCGCCGACGGCTTCGTGTTGGGCGATCGGCCTGCCCCACTGCTCGCGGGCCGCGGACCACTCGCGGGCGATCTTCAGGCACCACTTGCCGACGCCGACGCACATCGCGGGCAGCGAGAGGCGGCCGGTGTTGAGGGTGGTCAGGGCGATCTTGAGGCCGGCGCCCTCGGGGCCGATGCGGTTCGCCGCGGGGACGCGGACGCGGTGGAAGCGGGTGACGCCGTTCTCCAGTCCGCGCAGGCCCATGAAGGCGTTGCGGTTCTCGACGGTGATACCGGGCGAGTCCGCCTCGACGACGAAGGCGGTGATGCCGCCCTTGTGGCCCTCGGAGGCCGGCACCCGCGCCATCACGACGAGCAGGTCGGCGACCACGCCGTTGGTGGTCCACAGCTTCACGCCGTCCAAGACGTAGTGCTCCCCGTCAGGCACGGCGGTGGTGGCCAGCCGGGCCGGGTCGGAGCCGACGTCCGGCTCCGTCAGCAGGAAGGCCGAGATGTCGCTGCGGGCGCACCGCGGCAGGAAGGTGTCCCTCTGCTCCTGGGTGCCGAAGAGCTTGAGCGGCTGCGGCACACCGATGGACTGGTGCGCGGAGAGCAGCGCGCCGATGGCGGGGCTGGCGGAGCCGGCCAGGGCGAGGGCCCGGTTGTAGTAGACCTGGGTGAGGCCGAGGCCGCCGTACTTGGTGTCGATCTTCATACCGAGCGCGCCGAGCTCCTTGAGCCCGTTCAGCGTCTCGTCGGGGATCTGTGCCTCGCGCTCGATCCGGGCGCCGTCGACCTCGGTCTCGCAGAACGCACGGAGCGTGGCCAGGAACTTCTCACCGCGCCGTACATCGTCCGCCGCCGGGGTGGGGTGCGGATGGATGAGGTCGAGGCGGAAGCGCCCCAGGAACAGTTCCTTGGCGAAGCTGGGCTTGCGCCAGGCCTGCTCACGGGCCGCCTCGGCAACCTGCCGCGCTTCGCGTTCGGAAACCTTGCGGATGGACGGAGCGGTCATCAGGAGCTCACCTCACCGCGATCGGGAGTGCTGCGCCGGAGGGCCGGTCGGCCGCCGGACAGTGCTACTTGTGAGGGTTACCCGATCCGTAGGGGTTGCACCAGTGGTGCCGCAGGGAAGGGGCGGGCGAGCGGGCGGGTATCCGCCATGGGCCATCTGGGGTGTGGCTTCGGCCGGCCGGGGGTCTGCCCCATCCGCCGTTCGGGGGGTGCGGCGTACTGCGCTGGTTGTACGCGCGGCCGCGGCTCCACCCTGGGGTGAAGGCCCGGCTCCGCCTCGGACAGGAGGGCAGGAGCGCGCTCGGGCCGTACCGTCGGACTCCGGCATGACGGC
Organism: Streptomyces sp. NPDC048483; assembly: GCF_040651455.1. Lineage (NCBI taxonomy): Bacteria > Bacillati > Actinomycetota > Actinomycetes > Kitasatosporales > Streptomycetaceae > Streptomyces > Streptomyces sp. NPDC048483. The sequence continues at coordinate 70 of NZ_JBEZJZ010000102.1, read as the reverse complement.
GAGAGCGGTCACGGATGCCGGGCGGGGAGAACGGGGGACGCGGCGCGCTCCGGAACAGGGTGCCGGAGCG